>JBFZCA010000373.1:0-3958 GCA_041308205.1 Planctomycetota bacterium
GCGCAACGTTCAGCCCCAGCGACACGCACACAACAACGCCCACGAGAACCTTCCGCTTCACGACGCACCTCCTTCTCGAGGAATCCGGGAAACGCTCGCCTGAGCTATCGACCTTCCATTAACGCCATTGTAATCCAAGGCGGGAGGCGAACTCAAATGCGTCCGGGGGCGCGTCCGGGGACTGTCCCCGGAATTGGAGCGACCCCGGAATCGGAGCAAGATGACGGTCTGCTATGGCCGCAGAGATACGCCGGGAGGCGGCGTGCCGCGGCGGGCGCTCCAGACGGCGAGAACGTACGCCACGGCGTGCCGAGCGTCGTACGTGTAGTAGACCCAGTGCTTCACTCGCCGAAGCAGCAGACGTCGTACGCCGGGGATCGTTGTGCGCGTGAACGCGGGACCGACTTCCGGGGTCTCGGAGATGAGTTGCACGGCTTCCTGGAACTCGTCGAGCAGCAGCGAGGGCGCGGCCGGGTTCGCGGTGCGCCACCACGACAGCGCCGCAGCAAGCTGGGCCTCGGCTTCCGGGGCCGTGAAGACTTGCGTCGTCATCGCTCGTTGCGGAGCTTCTCGACGACCTGCTCGACGGGGCGGAAACTGCCCGTCTGCACCGAACGCCAGGCGGCATCAAGGGCTTGGTTCAGTACGGCGACTTCTTCGGGCGACATTGCATCGCCGGGGTCGGCGACACAGAGCTCCAACTCGGTCCCTTCGGGAAGCCCGGCCGGCGCTTGGCCGACAATCTTACCGTTCTCGACGCGCACCTTCAGCGTATTCATGCTCTCTAGTGTACTCCATGGCGCCCGAGAGGCAACCGGCGTGTCCCCGGAAAAACCTACGCCTCGCAGGTCAGCGCGATCCCCTTGAACCTGCAGAAGCGCTTCAGGTCCGCCGCCAGGTCGCCGTAGCACGTCACGCGGTGCAGGCCGTGGGACCAGTTCTGCCAGAGCTTCTCCAGGTCGCCGTCGACCTTGACCGTGATCTGCGTGCGGCAGCCGCGGTCCACGTCCGGCACGGCGATGATCTCGCCCGTGAAGTACAGGATCGTATCGACGCCGATGAGAATCGCCTGCGTGACCTTCCGGCCGACGTCCATGCGCACCTGCGCGACGACACCCTCCTGGCGCTCCTGCACGGTGCGAATGCGGTACGGGCATGCGCGCCCGTCGGGGCCGTCCATCTTCCTCGTCCCCAGGCAATGCGCGAGCACGATCCCCTTGCACGACTCGTCCACCGTGGGGTCGCTGATGAAGCCGGGCCGCCCGGAGAGCCCCTGGAAGAGGACGTGCGTCATGGCGCACCGCAGATCCGACTCGCAGATCCCGGCCAGGCCCATGTCGTTGAGCCGCGTGAACCCGATGCACTGGAAGGCCGGCAACTGGCGATACATGGTGCCGTAGCAATCGCTCGTGATTCCAGTCGCGCGTTCCTCGTTCACTATCTTCTCCAGGGCGAGCGCGAGCTTGCACGCTTTGAAGATCTCCTCGTGCGTGGGCTCGACGATCTTCTCCGCCTGCGAGATCCAGCGATCGGTCTCCTCCTTCGCGTCCGCGTCCGCGATCGCCTCGTAGGCATCGATGACCCGTTCCTTGCCGATCTTCACGAACTCGGTCCCGAATTTCTCCTTGATCGCCTTCAGGTAGTCCGCGGACATGTCGCGCGCGGTGACGTTCAGGATCTTGGCCTCGCGCAGGTGGTGAATCGCGCGGAAGGGGCGCACGGCGGCGGCGAGCTGCGAGAGGTCGCTCGTCAGCATGCATTCCAGGAGCGCCCCGGCCGGCTCTTTCCTGAGCGGCCCGAACCCCGTCCACTCGTGCCCGGAGTACGGCGCCGCGAAGAGCACGGTGGGCTTCCCCGCGCTCAGGATCTCGGCGAGGGCGGGCATGATGCTCGCCATCGAGAGATGGATGGCGAGCACGCCGTCGACGCTCTCGAGCTTCGGCTTGAGCGCGGCCGCCTGGTCCTTCGTCGTGACGAGCCCGCCCTCCACGAAGTCGACGTCGGCGAATTCCTTCCGCATGCGCGCGAACTCGGCCTGATAGCGCGCGATCTCGGCGTCGATGTCCATGCGCGGCGATGGCCAGTGCGCATCGTGTTTTCCGAGGTAGATCTTCGCGACGCGGACCTTCGTCCCGCGGCACCCCGGGCTCACGAGCGCGCTCGGCGCCGGGGCCGCCGCGAGATTCGCCCAGGCGCCGGCGCACGCGGCGCCGCCCGCCGCCGTCGTCTGCAAGAACTGCCGCCGTCGTACCTTGTTCGTCATGGCCGCAACCTCCCTGCCGCGTGGAATCGCGTGAGGACATCCTCGACCCTGTCGATGGCCATGCTACGCCGCCCGCCGCTCGGCTGTCAAGCGCGCGTTGCGCGCGTGTTGCGGGCGGCGGGCGCGCGCGGATACGATGGCCGGCGCACGCGTCTCGCCGAGACGCAGGAAGGACGATTGCCATGCGCGCGGGATTGCTCGTCGTCGCCGTCGTGTCGGTTCTCGGGGCGTTCGCCTGCGCCGCGCCGGAGCGCGAGATGCGCTTCGACGGCGGCTGGCGCTTTTTCCGCGGCGATGCCGCCGGAGCCTCCGAGCCGGGTTTCGACGACTCCTCGTGGCGGCGCGTCGACCTGCCGCACGACTGGAGCATCGAGGACGTTCCCCCGGCCAAGGCGCTGCCGGTCATCGGCATCGTCAAGGGCGCGTGGCGTTTCAAGCCCGGCGACGACCCCGCGTGGAAGGAGCCGGCCCTCGATGACGCGGCCTGGCAGGAGGTGGCGCTGCCCGCGGCGTGGGAGGATCACTCCGGCCACGCTCAGGATAACGTCCACGGCTGGTTCCGCCGCCGCATCGCGATTCCGGCCGGCTTACGCGGCAAGGAGTTCGCGCTCGATCTCGGGAAGATCGATGATGTGGACGAGACGTTTCTGAACGGCGTCAGGATCGGCGGCACGGGCGCGTTCCCGCCGGCCTACACAAGCGCGTGGGATCGGCCGCGCCGCTACACGGTCGACCCGGCGCTCGTGCGCGGCGACGGCGGCGATGTCGTCGCCGTGCGCGTCTTCGACGGCGCGGGCAGGGGCGGGATCTACGCCGATGCCGCCACGCCCTCGGCCTTCCGCGGCGGGCCCTTCGATCCGGACCTCACGACCGGCGGGCGCAACAACGGCTACACCGTGAACGGCGCCGGCTGGTACCGGAAGGCGTTCGAGCCGCCGGACGCGGCGCCCGTCGATCGCGTGATGATCCGCTTCGACGGCGTCTACATGCACTCGCAGGTCTGGATCAACGGCGCGCGCCTCGGCGAGCACCCGTACGGCTACACGCCGTTTCTCTTCGACCTGACGCCGCACCTCCGGCACGGCGCCAGGAACGTCATCGCCGTGCGTGTCGATACGAGCGGAGACCCGAGCCGCTGGTACCACGGCTCCGGCATCTGGCGCCACGTGTGGCTGATCGCCGTCCCCGCCGTGCATATCGACACGTGGGGCGTCTCCATCACGACGCCGCGCGCGAGCGCGGAGAAGGCCGCCGTGAGAGTCGAGACGACCATGCGGAACGATGGCGACGCCGCGCGGCACGGCGGCCTGCGCACGTCGATCATCGATGCCGCGCGCAGGACGGTGGCCCAGGCGGTCGTCCCGGCCGCGAGCATCGCGCCGCGGACGAGCCACACGTTCTCTCAGGAGATCGAGGTGCGCGCCCCGGCGCGCTGGTCGCCCGATGCACCCGCCCTGTACACGTGCGTGAGCGAAGTGCTCGCCGGCGATGCGGCCGGCAGCATCATCGATCGCGTGGAGACGCCGTTCGGCATCCGCGAGATCGCGATCGACGCGGCGCGCGGGCTCCTCCTGAACGGCGCGCCGCTCGAGCTTCGCGGCGGCTGCGTCCACCACGATCACGGCTGCCTCGGCGCGGCGTCCTTCGACCGCGCCGAGGAGCGGCGGGTGGTGCTCCTCAAGGCGAACGGCTTCA
>JBFZCA010000374.1:0-3648 GCA_041308205.1 Planctomycetota bacterium
AGAAGGCGTCGATCTGCGCGCACCGGGCGGCGATCGAGGAGGCCTGCGCGAGCATGGAGGACGCGCCGCTGGATGCGGCCGTCGCGGCGCGCCTGCGCCCCGCGGTCCGCCGCTTCCTCGAGCTCTGCGCCAGGCACAAGGTGCCCATGTTCGCGGAGACGATCCCCATGGACGAGGCGCGGCGCAGAGAGCGTCGCAACGGCGGCCATCGGCTCGATCGAGGGCCTCGCGAGGCTCGTCCGAAGCTCACGGCTTCGTCGCGTTCGGCGCCGGCGCGATGATCTGCGCGGCGAGTGCCGCGCGGGCGGCGAGGACCTTCTCCGCGTCGTGTTCCCACTGCGTCCACGCAGGAGCGATCTTCTCGACGATGCCGTCGGCGGCTTCGCGTCCCATTCGCCGCGCGAGGATGGCGAAGTACTCGTAGTCCTCGATGCCCTCGCGGATGTTCTTCAGGCGGATCGTGGCGATGGGCCCTTCGATGCCCGCATCACGGCCGGGATAGAGGAGCATCCCCTCGCCGGCGTACGCGCCGCGGAAACTCGGCTGGTCGAGCCACGGGTCGCTGGCCTGCTCCCAGAAAACGGCGGTCCAGTACAGCAGCCCTTCCATTCGATAGCGCCAGCTTTGCCACAGAGGAATCCGGTAGTTCAAGAGAGGGAAGTCGATCTGCCACCACGGCGTCGGTTGCCCTCCCTGGCACAGCGCGGTATAGGACCAGATGCGTTCGCCCTTCGCGCGCCGCTCGGCAGCCGTGGGCTCATCATGGAGGGGCCACAAGGGAACCCAGATGTCAACCGCGCCGAAAAGCTCGCCCCACGCCGGGTCCTGGGTCTTCGTCTGCTCCGTGACCAGGAATGCGATCCCCGCATCGGCCTCGTGCAGCAACGCGCCCCAGCGTCTGACTTCCTCGTAGGCCTGGGCATCGTTCGGCTCATCGATCCAGTAGGCGTATGCGCCCCGGAGCCAATCGTTGTCCTTGAGATACCGTCCCGTCTCTCGCAGGAAGCGGAGCGCCTTCTCGCGATCGGCGCCGAGCGGATCGCGGAAAGGCGGGCGCTCCACGTTGATCGCATTCACGTGCAACGCATCCATGTACTCCTCGAGGGCGGCATGCGTGGCCGAGGCGTCGAGAGAGCCATCGGGATTCACGCGCGGCCGCAGGGAACGGGGAACGGGCGGCGTGATGCGATGCTGCGCACAAGCCTCGGCATAGCGGCGCTCGATGCGCCGGTATGCCTCCGTCCCGTGCTCGACATCGTGCCGGCGCGCCACGCGTTCGAAGCCGCCGAATTCGGAGAGAAGCGTCGGTGTCGCAGGAAGCTCGAAATCCCACACCGTCAGCGTCACCGGAATCGTGACGGGGGCGATGCCGCGCCCCCGCGCGGTGAGCGCGCCGCGGTAGTCGCCCGCCTTGGCGTCGCGAGGCACGAACACGTCCACCCACAGGACCTCCTGGGCGCCTTCGCAGAGGTCGAACGGCGAGGCGCAGTACTTTGCGCCCGCAGGCGTGTCGTCGCCGCCCCGCGGCGCGATGGCCTTGCCGGTATACGGATCGATGAACGGAAGGAGCGCATCCGGATAGACGCCGGGGCGCGCATCCGAACGGTAGCTGGCGCTCCGCACATAGACGCAATGCTCCCGATAGAGCCGGATGTCGTCGCCCGCGATCGTGCGCCCCGGACCTTCCAGGGGGGACATGTCCGCGCTGACGCGCTCGATCTTGCCGCCCCGCGCCCGGAGGACGACCTGGAACGGCTCCCATTCGCCTCGCGCCGCCGCGATATGCGCTTCTTGGACGGATCCGGGCTGCGCGTCGGCCAAGATCCGTTGCGAGCCGTGGTGTGTCCAGACAACCAATGCCGGCGATTCGCCCGCCCGGCAGTCGCAGAGAATCGTGAACGTGACGGGGAGCCACGCAAGGAGGCTCGCACCCGCAGGCAGCGTCGTATGGTTTCGCATGCGTGCATCGTAGCTCCCGGGACGACTCGCGGGCAACATCGCTCCCATCGGAAGGGCGGCCTCGCGGTTGCGCCGGCGTGCGCGTGCGCATAGGATGCCCGTAGATCGCCGCACGGAGGCGGCGTGGCGGCGAGGGAGGTGCGTATGAAAACGAGCTCGGTCGCAAGAAGTCTCTTCGCGTGTGCTCTGATCTGTGCATGCGGCTGGTTCGCGGGGCTCCAGGCGGCGGCGGAGAAAAAAGGGAAGGCGGCTCCGAAGGTGTCGCCGGCTGCGCGCGTGGTGCTTGAGAACGCAGTCGCAGCCATGGGCGGCGAGGCGGCGCTCGCCAGGGTGCGGGCGCTGCGTCTGAGCGCAAAGGGAACCCGCGCGTCGGGCGCTATGAAGGAGGATTACACCTCGGAAATGGTGTTGTCGATGTCCAATGAGCTCTTCTTGACGATGGAATCGCCCTCGTTCAAGTGCGCGCTGGGCGTCGGGAATACGGAGGCCTGGACGGCGATGATGGCTCCGCCGGCGCGCGCCGACGGCCCGCTCAAGAAGAGCCTTCGGGAGTGGCGCTTCTGGCAGCGCGCGCGCCTTGTCCGGCCGCTTCTCGATCTCGGCGGATCGGTCGTCGAGGGCGGCGAGAAGGAGACCGTCGATGGCAAGATCGTGCAGTGCGTGCGGGTGACGCTGTGGGACGGCCGCACGTACCGGCTGACGTTCACGGCCGGCGACAAGCCGCTGCTCGCCGGCATCGAGGGCGATATGCTGTTGTGGGACGGGCGCAAAGGACTCGTCAAGTCGAGATTCTCGCACCACCGCGTATTCGGCACGATCACGTACCCCGGCGTGATCGAGGAGGAAACGAGCGTCGAGGGCAAGGCCGTCGAGACGGTCCGCGAGGAGATCGTCGCGATCGAATGGAATCCGCGGATCTCGCGCGACACGTTTGCCATCCCGAAAACGGATCTGCAACTCATGACGCCGAGCACGAAGAACGCGCCCGCATTCAACGCGCTCGCCATCGTGCATGCCGGCCCTTACGAAGCGATGGGTGCGACCATGGAGAAGCTGGAGGCGGCCGCGGGCGCCGTGGGGCTCATGGGCGTGGGCCCGATGGCCACGATCTACTTGAACGACCCGAGCGCCGTGAAGGATCCCAAGGACCTCAGGACCGAGATTTTGTTGGCGCTGAAGGTTCCTTCGGGCGCGCCCCTGACGTTGCCCGCGGGGATCACGCTGAAGGACATCCCTGCCGCGGAGGTGGCCTCCATGACCGCGCGCGGACCGTACGGCCAGGCCGATGTGGCCGCGTTGAGGCAGCTCTTCGCGTGGCTCGGCGCGGCCGGCCACACGGTGGTCGGCGCGCCCCGCATTCTCTATTTCCATGAGCCCGGGTGTTTCGTGGCCGAGGACCTCGTTTCCGAGGTGCAGATTCCCATCAAGAAGAAGAGCTGAGGCCGAGCGGCGCCATGGACACCGCATCGTGATGCCGCCGCGGGAGGCGTGGGACTGCAGTGTGCGCTCTCTCGCGCCGTTGCCCGCCATAGATCGGCATCCGGGCGAAGCCGCGAACGCCTTTCTGGCCGACCCCGTTGCGGCCGTCGCGGCGCGCCCGGCCGGCCTCGGGCCGGAGGCATGAACCCCGGCCGAGCTCTCCCCGATGTTCCGCAGGCGGGGGGCGGATGCGCGCCGCGTGAGCGGCGG
>JBFZCA010000375.1:0-16001 GCA_041308205.1 Planctomycetota bacterium
AAGCGCCTACGGCGCGGCAGCCGCCGAGGCTCCCGCCTCGCTCGCCTCGGGCGGCGGCGACGCGGCGGAAGGCTCGGCCTGCCACCCTCCGCCGAGGGCCTTGTAGAGCTGGACCACGCCCAGGAACTCATCCCGCTGCGCGTGCGCCAGGTCCAACTGGGCGTTGAAGAGCTGCCGCTCGGTGTCCAGGACCTCGAGGTAGCTGGACACCCCGCCCTCGTACCGCAGCTTGGCCACCTGGCTGGCCTCCTCGAGGGTCTTGGTCAGCAATTCCTGCTGGGCCCGGGACTCGCGCCGTTTCCTGGTCTCGACCAGGGCGTCCGACACTTCACGAAAGGCCTGCGTGATCGCCTGATGGTATCTGAGGACCGCTTCCTCGGCCTGCGCCTCGTTGAAGTCCACGCCGGCCCGCAGTCGTCCCATGTTGAAGATGGGCAAGGTAAGCGCAGGCACGACGTTGGACAACCCGTACGGCCCGAAGCTGTCGCCGTCGATCGCCGTGCCGCCCCCGCCGGCGAATCCCGAGATGGTGACCTGGGGGAAGAGCAGCGCCTTCGCCACGCCGATCTGCGCATTCGCGGCAATCAGTTGCTGCTCCGCGCCGCGGATGTCCGGCCGGCGCGCGAGGAGTTCCGAGGGAACGCCCGCGGGCGCCGCCGGCGCCGCGATCTGCTGGATCAGGGGACGCCCGCGTCGAATCGGACCGGGTTCCCTGCCGCGCACGATGCTGATGAAGTTCTCGGTCTGCTCGATCCGGCGCTGGATGTCGGGGACCATCTTCGTGGCCTCGTAGAGCAGCGTCTCGGCCTGTTGCAGGTCGAGGATCCCGGCGACGCCGCCATCGAGCCGAGCTCGCACGAGGTCGCAGGACTGCTTCCGGGACTTCACGGTGCGCGTGGAGATTTCCAGCGCGAGGTCGAGAGTCCGAAGACCGAGGTAGGCCTGGGCGACGTCGGCGACCAGGGTCGTCATGACCGCGTACCGGACTTCCTCGGCGGCGAGCAGGGCGGCCCGCGCCGCCTCGGTGTTCCGCCGGAGCTTCCCCCAGAGGTCCAGCTCCCAGGCGACGCCGAGCCCGCCCTGGGGCTCGAAGCTCTCCCGGGGGTACAGGGGAGGGCGATCGTTGCCCACGATCGACGAGTAGGGAGCACCGGCGCTGGCGTCCGCCGCCGGGAATTGCTGCGCCCGGGCGATCGTCGCCTGACTACGGGCCTGCAGAATGCGCGCCACCGCCACCCTGAGATCGTAGTTCTCCGCCAGGGTCGTTCGAATCAGCTCCTGGAGCTCCGGGTCCGGGAACACGTTCCACCACCCTTGAGCCCCGAACGATGCGGCGTCGGTTGCCGGCGATCCGTCATCGGCCCCTCGATATACCGGCGGGGCGAAGACCTCGGGCCGTTCGTAATCGGGGCCGACGGTGCAACCGCCGGCCAGGATCCCGACGGCGCTCAGAAAGAAAACCGCTCGGCGTGTCATCTCAGTGCTCTCCTTTCGGCGCGGATGCGTCCGGCGCCGTTTCGGCGGCTTGCCGCCGGCGGCCGAGTCCCTCGATGAAGGTGAAGTTGCCCGGGATGATGAACACCCCCAGTCCCGTCGCAATCAGCATGCCCCAGAAAACGCCGGTGCCCATCACGTTCTGGGCGCCGGCGCCGGCGCCGCTCGCGAGCATCAGCGGCACGACTCCCAAGATGAAGGCGAACGCCGTCATCAGGATCGGCCGAAAGCGCAGGCGGGCCGATTCAAGGGCGGACTCCTCGAGAGGCGCGCCCTGCTCGTGCTTCGCCTTGGCGAACTCCACGATCAGGATGGCGTTCTTGGCCGCCAGGCCGATCAGCATGACGAGGCCGATCTGCACGTACACGTTGTTGTCGTAGCCCATCAGCCAGACGCCGAAGAAGGCGCCCAGGGCCACGAGCGGCGAGCCCAGCAGCACCGCCCAGGGCAGCCGCCAGCTCTCGTAGAGCGCGGCCAGGAGCAGGAACACGCACACGATGGCCATGATGAAGGTCGGCAAGGCCGGCGGCGCCGCCTTCTCCTGGTAGGACACCGAGGAGTAGGCGAAGCCCATCGTGTCCTTGGGCATCATCGTGTCGAAGATGTCCTCCAGCGCCGCCAAGGCCTGCCCGGAGGTGTAGCCTCGCGCAGGCGCGCCCTGGATCTCCACGGAGCGCTGCAGGTTGAACCGGGTCGTGAGCTCGGTCCCGGCGATCTCCGTGACGGTCACCAGCGTGGCGAGGGGAATCATCTCGTCCGTCGTCTTCGAGCGGACGTGGATCTTGCCGATATCCTCCGCGTTCAGTCGGGCCTCCGAGTCGCCTTGCACGTAGACGCGGTAGAGCCGCCCGAACCGGTTGAAGTCGTTGACGTAGGCGCCTCCCAGGACGGCGGACATCGCCTGGAACACGTCGTTCACCGGAACGCCCAGCGTGCGCGCCTTCTCGCGATCCAGGTCCACCTTGACCTGGGGGTAATTCGGATCGAAGGAGGTGAACACGGTGGCAAGCTCCGGGCGATCCCGGCCCGCGGCGATGAACTTCCGGGTCTGCGCGCCGAGTTCCTCGACCGTCATGGAGCCGCTGCGGTCCTGGAGGAGGAAGTTGAATCCCGAGGCGGCGCCGAACCCCGACAGGGTCGGGATGTTGAACGGGAAGATGATCCCCTCCGGAATGCCCGCGAACTGCCGGGCCAGCGTCGCCATGATTCCTTTGACGTGCAGCGCCGCGCCCTTGCGCTCCCCCCAGGGTTTCAGGCGCGCGAAGAACGAACCGTAGTTCGGCTGAAACGTGTTGGTGACCGCGCCGTAGCCGCCGATGGCCTGGAAGGACTCGACCCCCTCGGTCTTCGCCAGGATGTTCTCCACCTTCCCGAGGACCCTGCTGGTCCGCTCGAGCGAGGCCCCGGGCGGCAACTGGACGTTGATGCCGAAGATCCCCTGGTCCTCGTCCGGGATGAACCCGGCCGGAATCGCGTGCGCAAAGAGGCCGGCTCCCAGCGCCACGGCGGCAACGATCGCGATCGTGAGGAACGCGTGGCGCACGAGCAGGCGCGAGGCGCTCACGTAGCCTTTCGTGGTGACGTCGAACACCTTGTTGAAGCCGCGGAAGAAGATCCCGAGCGGCCCGCGCATGGGGCGCGGCGGCGTGAGGAGCATGGCGCAGAGCGCGGGCGTCAGCGACAGCGCGTTGAAGGCCGAGAGCACCACCGAGATGGCGATGGTCAGGGCGAACTGCTTGTACATGCTGCCAACGAGCCCGCCGAGGAGCGCGATGGGAACGAACACCGCGGAAAGGATGAGGGCGATGCCGATGACCGGCGCCGAGACCTCTTCCATGGCCTTGGTGGTCGCCTCCGTGGCGCTCTTCCCTTGTTCCAGGTGGTGCATGACCGCCTCGACCACGACGATGGCGTCGTCGACCACGATGCCGATGGCGAGCACCAGGCCGAACATGGACAGGGTGTTGACGGAGAAGCCGAGGACCGGGAAGAAGATGAACGTGCCGATGAGCGACACCGGGATGGTGAGGAGCGGGATGATCGTCGCCCGGAAATTCTGCAGGAAGATGAAGACCACCAGCGTCACCAGGATCAGCGCCTCGACGAACGTCTTCAGGATCTCGTGGATCGAGGCTTCGACCGCCGGCGTGGTGTCGTACACGATCGTGTAGTCGACGCCGGGCGGGAAGAGCGTCTTCGCCTCCTTCATGGCCGCATAGATCGTCTCGGCGGCCTTGAGCTGGTTGGCGCCGGGCAGGAGGTAGACCGCCATCGCGCCGGCCGGCGTGCCGTTCACCCGCCCGATGGAGTTGTAGTCCTGCGAGCCGCGCTCGGCGCGCCCGATGTCCCTGATCCGGACCACGGCGCCGGTCGCGCTCTGACGCACGATGATGTTTTCGAACTCCTCGGTCGTGACGAGCCGGCCCGGGGCGCTGACCGTCCGCGTGAATTCCTGATCCGCCGGCGTGGGCGCGGCGCCGACCTTGCCGGCGGGCGCCTGGAGGTTCTGCTCCTTGATGGCCGAGACGACGTCGGCCGGGGTCAGGCCGAGCTTGGCCAGCTTGTCGGGCCGGAGCCAGATCCGCATGCCGTAGTCCGTGCCGCCGAAAAGGTCCACTTGCGCGATTCCGGGAATGCGGAGAAGCCGATCCCGCAGGTTGATGCCGCAGTAGTTGATGAGAAAGTTGGCATCGTAGGCGCCCGCGGGCGAGTAGACCGAGATCACCATCAGAATGCTGGGGCTCTGCTTCTTGACGGTGACGCCCTGCTGGGCGACCTCTTGCGGCAAGCGCGCCTGCGCCGCCGATACCCGGTTCTGGGTGAGAACGTTGGCGATGTCCTGATCCGTGCCGACCTCGAAGCTGACGTCGAGCAGCATGCGGCCGTCGCTGGTGTTCGAGGACTTCATGTAGATCAGGCGATCGACGCCGTTGACCTCCTGCTCGATGGGGGTCGCCACCGACTGCTGGACCGCCTCCGCCGAGGCGCCGGGGTAGGCGGCGGTCACGCGGATGTTCGGCGGGGCGAGGAACGGGTACTGCTCGATGGCGAGCCCCTCGATGGTGACCACCCCGAGCAGAACGGTCAGGATCGAGATGACGATGGCGACGATCGGCCGCCGAATGAAGAATCTCGACATGGGCTACTCTCCCCCCGCGCTCGCGGCCGGCGCCGCCGGGGGCTTCTCCCCCGCCTTCGCGTCCGGCCGGCCGCCGCCGGCGGCCGACGGTGCGACCTTGAATCCCGGTTTCGCCTTCTCGATCCCTTCCACGATCACCAGTTCGCCCGGCGTGACGCCCGCGCCCGGCGTGTTCCCTTCGCGTACGATGAGGAGATCGCCGGCGGTCCCCGCGGGCATGATGGTGCGCCGCGCCGCCACATCGTCCGCGCCGACCACGACGACGTACTTCGCGCCCTGGTCCTCCCGCACGGCGCGCCGGGGCACCAGGATGGCGTTCTCGACGATTTCGGCGGCGACCCGCACGCGACCGAACTGGCCGGGGCGCAGGAGTCCATCGGGGTTGGGAAACTCGGCGACGAGCGAGAGGGTGCCGGTCTTCAGGTCGACGGCCCGGTCGGCGATGACGCCCCGGCCCTCGTGCTTGTAGACGGTGCCGTCGGCCAGGAGCAGCTTCATTGCCGCGCCGGCGCTGGTCTGTCCCTTCTCCCGGAGCGCCATGAACCTGAGGTACTCCGCATCGCTGAGGCTGAGATGGACGCGGATGGGATCGATGCTCGACACGGTGTCAAGGAGGGTGGCGTCGCCCTTTCCCACGAGGTTCCCGGGAGACACCAGGCGCTCCCCGATCAGACCCTCGATGGGCGACTTGATCGTGCAGTAATCCAAGTTGAGCTGCGCCTGGGCGATGGCGGCGCTGGCGGACGCGACCGCAGCTTCGGCCTGGGCTATGCTGCTCTTCTGGTTGACTTCCGCCGTATTCTGGGACGCGAGCCGGGATGCGAGCTCGGCTCGGGCGGCGTCGAGGTTCGCGACGGCGTTGTCGTAATCCTGCTGGGGCACGGCCCGTCGCTCGGCCAACGGCTTCAGCCGGCGCTCGTCCGTTTCGGCCTTTCCGAGGCGCGCCCGGGCGACTTCGACGTTGGCCTTGGCCGACTCCACCGTGGCTTTGTCCCGGGCGAACGCCAGGTCGGCCCGGGCCTTGGCGAGCTGCGCCTCGGCCTGCGTGAGCTGCGCCTCGTACTCGCGCGCGTCGAGCGTGAAGAGGAGCTGGTCCTTCTTCACCATCGTGCCTTCAGTGAAATGCTGCTCCAACAGGAACGCCTGCACGCGCGCACGGATCTCCACCGTTTCCTCGGCATCGGTACGCGCGACGAACTCCCTGTAGATGGGCACCGTCTTTCGGATCACTTCCGCGACCACCACGGACGGCGGCACCGCGGGGATGGCGTGCGCCGCCTTCTTCCCTTCCGTGCTCCGTTCGCAGCCGATCGGCGAATTGACCAGCCACACGACACCGATCGTCATGGCGACCTTGACCCACGATCGGCCATTCAGGAACCATCGGTACGCGGTCATCGTTGTCTCCTCCCGGCGAAGGCCTGTCGCACGTTCCTCATGCCGGCAGGCATACACAATCAAGGAGTCTGCCTGTAATGGGAACATATGGATTCATCGGATATGACTCAACCTCCCGTGGGCCGAACAGTCAGAAAGTATAGCCGCATCTATCCCCGGCACCAACTCCTCCGGCCCGCCGCCCGCGCTCAAAACGTCCCCTGGATGCGCAGCGCGACGTACCAGCCGCCCTCGAGGGCGCGGTACTTTTCCATGTCGCGCAGGTCCCAGCCGGTCAGGAAGCGGTGGTTGAAGGCCCAGCCGGCGCCGAGACTCGCGTCGAGCCGTGCGGTGACGAGGCGCAGACCGCCCCCGACGCGGTCGAATTCATGAAAGAAGCGCCGGTGCTCGCCGAGATCGATCCGGTCGCGGTTGGGCTCCCCCATGGAGAAACCCTCGAGCGTGCGACCGTACTGGGCGAAGACACGGAGGCGTTCGAGGAGCTCGTACTCGGCCGTCGCATCGAATTTGACCGGAAAGTAGTACCTGACGTCGATCGACGCCTTCTCGAAAGGCCGGACCGAGAGAGCGCTCTCGGGGATGCCGGCCGCGTAGCGCACGTGCTCGCCGAGGGAATCGCGATACGCAACGTACGGAAGCGGCGCATCGGGCCAGAGGACGCGGCTGCCATCGTACTCGATGCCGGCGTGAAGAAGGCCGGTCTCCCCGACCCGCCGCGAGCCGCCGAGCGCCGCTGCCGGATACCACGACTCCCCGTTGCTGAAGTACCCATCGTTCGCGGTGCCGACGCCGCCCATGACGTCGATGCGCCAGCCCTCGATCAGGCCGTCGGCATGCGTCGCGCCGGTGAGCGCGATGTCGTTGAGCTGCCCGCCAATCACGCGATTGTCCGAGCGGCTGTCGTACGTCAGGATCTTGTACCCGAGAACGAACGCGGGATCCGGATCGTTCTTGAGGAACTTGATCCGGCCGCGCGAGTCCCAGTAGAAGACGCTCGTCTCCTCGCCTGCGCCCCGAGTGTCGGCGTCGCCGAAAAAGACGACGTCGTCGAAGGAGTCGGCCCAGTGCGGCTCGGGCGTCCACGGCGCGGTGAAGATCGCGGACGTCGTCTGGGCGCAGAGATGCCCGGCGACTGCCGCCGCGACAATCGCGAGCATCGTGCTCCTTGAGAAGCCGGCGCGCGATGCCTGCGCCACCGTTGCGCCTCCTCGGACAACCACCGCCGCTGCGGGCCATGGAGAGAGCATCCACACGAGATAGTTATCGGTCGGTGAGGCCGGCCGGCTGCAAGGGAAATCAGGGATCGACTCTCGACGCGCCATCAATCGCGGCGAGAGCGCGTCGCGCCGTGATTGGCGTTTCACTCCCACCTCGCCGCACCTGCAGGCGAGGGGGACATCCACCGATAGATCATGTAGTACGAGACGTTGTCGTACTCGACTCGGGAGATGCCGGCCATGCGTCCATGACGCGGCACGCGCGCCGTCGCCGCCGTGACGCCCGCGCCGGGATTCTCGCCGAGGGAGAAAGCGCACGCCATGGACGATCGAACCCCCGCAAGCTTCGAGGCCGCGCGCGAGCGCGATCGCGTCCTGGTCCGGCTTTCGGGCACGTGGAAACTCGGCGCCCCGACGCCCGCCCCGGGAGAGCTCGTCGAGCGCCTCGCCGCCGCGCCCGGCGCGTCGGCCATGGCCTTCGACGCATCGGCCCTCACCGGTTGGGACAGCGGGCTTCTCGTGTTCCTGCGCGCGGCATTCGAGCGGTGCGCGGCCGCGGGAATCGCCGTCGATGGCAGCGGCTTGCCCGAGGGCGTGCGGCGGCTCCTGGCCCTGGCGGCGGCCGTGCCCGAACAGAAGGGCGCCCGCACGGCAGGACCGCGCACGCCCTTCCTGGCGCGGGTCGGGGAGAGTGCCGCGGCGTGGGCCGCGGCGTGCGCCGACTGGCTCGATTACATAGGACAGCTTGCCGTCGCCTGCGCGCGCCTCGCGCGCGGGGCCGCGCGTTTCCGCAGGGCCGATCTCTTGCTCTTCCTCGAGGACTGCGGCGCGCGCTCGCTCGGCATCGTCGCCCTGATCAGCTTCCTCGTGGGCCTGATCCTCGCCTTCGTGGGCGCCATTCAGCTCAAGGCGTTCGGGGCCCAGATCTACGTCGCGGACATGGTCGGCATCGGCATGGTGCGCGTCATGGGCGCGATCATGGCGGGTATCGTCATGACGGGGCGCACGGGAGCCGCGTACGCGGCCCAGCTCGGCACCATGCAGGTCAACGAGGAGGTCGATGCCCTGAAGACGCTCGGCATCTCCCCGGTCGAGTACCTGGTGACGCCCCGCGTGCTGGCCATCACGCTCATGATGCCGCTGCTGTGCCTGTACGCGGATCTCGTCGGCATCCTGGGCGGCTTCGTCGTCGGGGTCGGCATGCTCGACATCGGGGTGCTGGAGTATCTCCACGAGACGCAGGCGGCCATCAGCCTGACCAACGTGTGGATCGGGCTCTTTCACAGCGTGGTCTTCGGGATTCTCATCGGCCTGGCGGGCTGCGTGCGGGGGCTGCAGTGCGGCAGGAGCGCCTCGGCGGTCGGCGCCGCGACGACGTCGGCCGTCGTGACGGGCATCGTGAGCATCATCGTCGCGACGGCGATCATTACGGTGGCGTGTAATGTGCTCGGCATCTGAGACTCGCCCCGCGCCCGTCGAGGTGCGCGGCCTGACCATGGCGTACGGAAGCTACGTCGTCATGCGCGATCTCTCGTTCACGATCTCGCGCGGCGACGTCTTCGTCATCATGGGCGGCAGCGGCTGCGGGAAGAGCACGCTCCTGCGGCACCTCGTGGGCCTGCAGGCGCCGGCGGCCGGCTCGGTCCTCTACGAGGGCGTCGATTTCTGGCGCGGCTCGCCCGAGGACCGCCGCCGCATCATGCGGCGCTTCGGCGTGCTCTACCAGAGCGGCGCCCTGTGGAGCTCCATGACGCTGGCCGAGAACATCGCCGTGCCGCTCGAGACGTACACGGCGCTCTCGCGCGCCGAGATTCGCGAGATCGTCGCGCTCAAGCTGGCGCTCGTGGGCCTCGCGGGCTTCGGCGAGCACTACCCTTCGGAGATCAGCGGCGGCATGCGCAAGCGCGCCGGGCTGGCCCGCGCCATGGCGCTCGACCCCGAGATTCTGTTTTTCGACGAGCCATCGGCCGGACTCGATCCGGTGAGCGCCCACCGGCTCGATGACCTCATCCTGGAGCTCCGGGACAGCCTGGGAGCCACCGTGGTGGTCGTGACGCACGAGCTGGCAAGCATCTTCGCCATCGCCTGCAACTCGGTCTTCCTGGACGCGGAGCGCAAGACCATGACCGCCACGGGCGATCCGAAACGCCTGCGCGACGAGAGCACCGACCCGACGGTGCGCACGTTCCTGCGGCGCGGCGAAACCAACGGCGGCGCACACGGGGGAGTGAAGGACAATGCTCACGCAAGGACGTAAGACGGTCATCGGAGGCTTCGTGGTGGGCGCCGCGGCGCTGCTCATCGGCGGCGTGATCTTCTTCGGGGGCGGCGCGTTCTTCAGCGAGGTGCGCACGGGCGTGCTCTTCTTCGATGAGCCTGTCACGGGGCTCAGCGCGGGGGCCCCCGTCCAGTTCATGGGCGTCAAGGTCGGCGAGGTCACCACGATCCAGTTGCTCGTCAAGAAGGATTCGCTCGAGTTCCTCTCCAAGGTCGTCTTCAACTTCCACCCCGGCGCCATCGTGCTCACCGACGAGCAGGGCTGTGCGCTGCTGGAGGCGGCCAGGGCCGACAGCGAGGCGCGTGACAACGCCGCGGAGCGGAACAAGCGACTGATCGAGCGCGGCCTCAGGGCGCAGCTCGTGCTCCAGAGCATGGTCACGGGACAGCTCATGGTGAGCCTGAACTTCTTCCCGGGCACGCCCGTTCGGCTGCGGGGTCTTGCAGCGGATATTCCCGAGCTGCCGACGACTCCCTCCTCGCGCGAGAAGCTCTCGCGGACGCTCGAGAATCTCCCCATCGCTGCGATCATGAAGGATCTCCAGCACACGATCGAGGGGCTCGATCGGCTGGTGAACGCCGACGACAGCAAGGAAACGATGACGAACCTGAGGACCTCGACGGAGAAGCTGGCGCAGGTCCTGGACAAGCTGAACGAGGCGGTCGAGCCCCTCGCCGCGGGCTCGAACGAGCTCTTGCGCGAGGCGGGCGAGCTCGTGAAGCGACTCGATGGCCGCGTGCCGGCGCTCGTCGACGATCTGGAGGGCGCCCTCGGCGACGCGCGCAAGGTCATGGGCAAGATCGATGGCCAGGTCGAGCCGCTGGCGCTCGAGTTCAGGGCGGCCGCGGAGAGCGCGACGCGCGCGCTCACGGAAACCGCGGCGCTGCTGCGCGCGGTTTCCAGGCTGGAGCCGGGCGGCTCGCCCCTCGCATTCGAGATCGGGAACGTGCTGCGCTCGTTCGACGGCGCGATGGATGCCGTCAAGGCGCTCGGCGTGTATCTGCAGGAGCACCCCGAGGCGCTGCTCCGGGGCAAGGCGGGAAACTGAGGAAACGACCATGAAGATCGCGATCCTGGGTGGTGTGGCGTGGTTCGCGCTCGGCTGCGGCACGAGCGCGCCGGCGCGTTTGTACGTGCTCGAGCCGCTGCCGCGCGCGGCCGAGGAACCCGCGCCCGCGGACCGTGTGCTCCTGGCCGTCGGTCCCGTGACGATCCCGGAGTATCTCGATCGTCTGCAGATCGTCACGCGCGGGGAGCCGAACGAGATCGTCGCCGCCGAATTCGATCGCTGGGCCGAGCCGCTCGCGCAGGGTCTCGGGCGCGTCATCGCCGAGAACCTCGCGATTCTTCTCGCGAAGGACGGCGGCGCGGTCTTCGCCATCCCGGGCGCGGGCGCCGCCGATTACCGCGCGGCGATCGCCGTGACGCGCTTCGACGGCGCGCTGCCGGGCGAGGCGGTGCTCGACGCCACGTGGTCGATCCTCGACGGCCGCGGCGCGAACGCCACGCCCGCCGTGCGGACGCGCGTGCGCGCGCCGATTCCCGAGGGCGATGGCTACCGCGCCCTCGTGGCGGCCCAGAGCGACCTCGCGGCCGAGCTCAGCCGCGCCGTGGCGGCCGCCGCCAAGGGCTTGCAAAAGCCGGACACCGCGCCCGCATCACGGTAGCGCGAACACCGCCCCGCGGGCGTTGCCGGCGGCAAGATCGCTCCACGGTCACTCCGCCGCGGGCCTGCCCCGGAGCTCGATCATCCGGAGCTTCATGCGCATTGCCCAGTAATCGAACGCGGCCTTCGGCGCGCGCCACTGGTCGAACTTATCGAACCTCCCGGTGAACTTCGAACCGATGCGCTTGTCGACGGCGGCGACGAGGCGCTCGCCCGAGACCGAGTCGACGAGCTCCGCCTCGACGGATGCTTCGCCGACGCCGGTCGCCTTGTTGAGGATCAGGCTCTTGAGCGCGCTGATCGCCAGCATCTGCGGGACCACGGAGGAGACAACGTCCCGCACCACGGCGGCGCCGCTCGCGTCCGTCAGCGCGAGGCGCAGGCGCAAGACGCCCGGTCCCGGCGCATCGACGAACGCGACATCATCGCCGAGGCTCTTGCGAATCGCGGCATCGAAGTAGTCGACGAGGGCCTGGACCTCTTCCTTGGACGCCTCGGCCAGCCACGACTTCTGGGGCGTGCACACGACCTTGATCGGGTCCAGCATGAGCTTGTCGTACGCGCGGAAATCGCAGTTCGGCTTCACGTACACGAGCTGCGCCTCGTCGCCGGCGCCCTCGCGAAGCTGCGAGTAATCGCCCAGGAATCCGGACATGATGGGGTTGCGGCCCTGGTGCGTTTCCGCACAGCCCCCCACGATGACCGCCGCCGCGGCGGCGGCCATCGCGGCCAACGTGCGTCTGACTTCGGACGATCTCATGCGTTGCCTCCTTGCGTTCGCCGCCGCCGGTCGCAGACTATCGCAGGGCCTGTTCCGCCTCGCGGCGCACGGCCGGGCTGGGATCCGCCATGGCTTGGTTGAAAATGTTCCGGGACGCATCCCGGGCCAGGACGGCGAGCTCGCGGATCGCCTGCCGCCGCACGCGCTCGTCCGCGTCCGAGAGCGCGAGGTTCGAAAGGCGCCCCAGCTCCTGCTCCATGGGCGCGCCGTCGCCGAGGTTCTTCAGCGCGAGCACGAGCTGCACCCGATTGCCGCCGGAATCCTGTTCGTACAGCGCCCTGAGCTGGGGAGCCGCCGCGGTCGCCCCGAGCTCGCCGAGGGCGGCGATGGCCTCCCCGCGGACCGCGGCGTTGCGGTCCTTCAGCGCCTCGACGAGGAACTGCTCGCTTTCGGGGGATTTCGCTTTCCTGAGGGCGATGGCTGCGGCTTCCCGGACCTGGTCGTCCGCATCCGAGACGAGGCTCCGGCCGATCTCACGGGCGGCATCGCGGGCATCGATGGCGCCGAGCGCCTGTATGGCGCGGCGCCGCGTTCGGGGATCCTGATCGGCAAGCAGCGCCTTCATCTCCGGGACGGACTCCTTGTCCGCGAGGTCCCGGAGCACCTGCGCGGCCTGTTCGCGCACGCGGGCGCTCGGATCGTGGAGAAGGCCGCGGACCGCCGCGCGGGCTTCCGGGTCGAACCGAGCCACGCGCGCGAGCATGTTGATGCCCTCGCGGCGCAACTCCGCGTTCTCCGAGGAGAGGTACGAGAACCCGCGGCGCACGGGATCTTCTTCGAGTCCCTTGACGCGCTGCTCGAGGGTCGAAAGACCGGCCGCGACGACGGCCGCGCGCTCGCCCTCCTCCTGCTCGGTCCCCGCCGCGGTGCTGCCAGCGGCCGGCGCGGCCTGCAAGGAGGCGATCGCCTCCTCGAGACGCGCGAGACGCGCTTCGATGCCGTCGAGCGGCGCCAGCCGCTCGTCGACGACCTCGCGCGCTGCATTGCGGGCGCGCTCCTTCGGCCCTCCTCCCGCGTAGTACCCTATGCCCGCGGCGGCCGCGACGACGAGCGCGGCCGCCGACGCATTGAAAACCGTCCTGCCCGTCACGATCCAGCCTCCTTTCGGCCTCTCAAGGCCGCTCCGAGACGTTGCCCGCGCCGCGGCGCCGCACCGGCGCTTCCCGGGCAATCGCGCTACGCGACCAGGAACACCTTGTCGCCGACCCTGACGTGATCCGCGACGACGATGCCGACCGCATCGCCGGCCTTCGCCTCGGCGATCTGCTGGTGCTCGATCTGCATGGACGCGATCTTCTCGGTCAGGTCGGTCGTATGCCCCTTGATCCGAACGGTGTTGCCCACCGCAAGGGGCGCCGTGAGCTTGATCGCGGCGACCTTCACCTTGCCGAAGTAATGCGCGATGGCGCCGATTTCCCGTTCTTCCGCCATGGCAGCCTCCTGTCGTTCACCGCGGGCCTCTGCTCGTGCCGGCAGGCTGGACGTTGCGGGGGTGCGTTCGACGCGCACGAGACGCCGTCATGGTAGCCGGACCACTCCGGCAGGTCAATATCGCCGGCCGCGCACCTCGGTCCCATGGCATCCGGCTGCTACCATTCTCGCCCCCGGTGCCATAGAATGACGCCGAGGACAGGTGGAATCGATGCACGAGAAGCCTATCGCGGCACGCGTCGCCGGCGGTGCGGCCGAACCAACCGGCGGTGCGGCGTCACGGCGCCGCCTGCGGTCGCGGGGAATCGAGCTCCTGGGCTGCGCACTCCTTGTCGCAAGCACCGGCTTCGCGCAGTCTTCGAAGCTTCTTCCCGCCGCGCTCTCGGGCGGCGATGCGCAACCCGCCGCCCCCGCCGGCAGCCCCGCCACGTTGCAGGAGCTCACGGCGCAGTTTCAGGCCAAGCTGGCTCAAGCCCAGGAGGATCTGAATCGAGTGCCGGCCGCGCAGGACGATGCGGCCAAGCTTCCGGCCGGCGCAACCGCCGCCGAAGTCATCGAGTACCGGGCCGCGCTGCAGTCGCTCGTCCAGACCTACCGGCTGCACCTCAATGACCTCGCTGCGCTCGAGGCGATTCGCCAGCGCACGCAGGATCTCGACCGCCGGATCCAGACATGGACGGGGTTCGCGGAGCCTCCGCCGTATTCGGTGCTGCTCGTGGATGACCTGCGAAACGCCGTGCACGCATTGACCTTGAAGATCGACGCGGCCGAAAGCGAACGCGCCACGCTCGAGATGTTCGTGGCCGAGGGACAGGCCGCGATGCAGGCGTCGGATGGCAAGCTGCGGCGCATCAGCGAGGAGATGGAAACCGCCGGAGCGCAATCCGCTGCCACGCGCCTGACGTGGCAGCGCACCTTGGCACAGGCGCGCAGCCGCGCGATCGCCGCCGGCACCGCGTACTACGAGGGGCGCCGCCACACGACCGCCGAGGAGCTCGCCGAGCTCCGCCGGCGGCTCGCGTTCACGCAGCGGCAACATGCGGTGGCCGCCCAGTACGCGAGCTTCCCGCAGACGGACCTCGACACGGTGCTCGAGAGCCTCGCGCGGGAGCGCGCGCAACTCGACCTCGAGATCCAGACGGCCGAGACGGAATTGCAGATGCGCCAGAAGGCGCTTGCCGGGGCCCGCGCAGAGAATGCGCGCGCAGTCGAGAACCAGGCCGATGCCGGCGCCGCGCGCGAGGCGCAACTGCGCCGGCTCAGCCGGCGCGTCGATCTGGAGAATGCTCGGGTCGAAACGAGCGCCGAGCGCATCATCGCGCTCCGCCAGGCGGCGAACTTCATCAACCTCGCGCGCGATCTCTGGCAGATGCGCTTCGCGGGTTTCGAGAGCCAGGACCTCGCGAAGATCCAGGACGATGGGCGCCGCCTGAACCGCTGGGATCGCATCCTGCAGGTGGCCAGGCCGTACTTCGCCCAGCAGATCGAGCTTGCGGCGCACGAGATCGCGGCGCAGCACGACCGCCTCCAGGGCGGCGCCGACGCGGACGACGATTCCGCCTTCGAGCGCGATCTGGCCGCGACCTACCGGCAGCGCGAGGAGAGCTACCGCCGCACGCTCCAGAGCCTCGATCGGGCCCAGCAGCTCGTGCGCTCCTGGAAGGAGTCGCTCGACCTCGCCCGCGGTTCGCTGCCCCTCGGCGGGCGCGTGCGCGATCTGCTCGGCGGGGCGGCCTCGCTCGGCGCGAAGCTGTGGAACTTCGAGCTCTTCGTCGTCGAGGACACGATCACGGTCGACGGGCAGCCCATCACGGGCCGGCGCAGCGTCACGGTCGGCAAGATCATCATGGCGATCCTGATCCTCATCATCGGCTACTGGATCGCGAGCCTGATCGCCCGCATGCTCGAGCGGACCGCGGTGCGCCGGCTGAAGATCGACCGCAACCAGGCGCACATGATCGGCCGCTGGGTGCGCGTGGTGCTGGTGATCGTGCTCGTCTTCTTCAGCCTGGTGTCGGTGAAGATCCCGTTGACGGTCCTGGCGTTCGCCGGCGGCGCGCTGGCCATCGGGGTGGGCTTCGGCACGCAGAACATCCTCAAGAACTTCATAAGCGGCATCATCATTCTTCTCGAGCGCCCCTTCCGCGTCGGCCACGTGCTCGATGTCGGCGGGCAGCGCGGCGTCGTGACCGGCATCGGCTTTCGCTCATCCGTGATCCAGCGCTGGGACCACACCGAGGTGATCATTCCCAACAGCGTCCTGCTCGAGACCAACGTGACGAACTGGACGCTCTCGAACCACGCGGTGCGCTTCACGGTCGCGGTCGGCGTGGCGTACGGTTCCGACACGCGCCGGGTGGCCACGCTGCTCGCCGAGGCGGTGGACCGGCACGGCCTCGTTCTGAAGGACCCGAAGCCGCAGGTGTACTTCACCGAATTCGCCGACAGCGCGCTCGTCTTCGAGGTTCGCTACTGGATCAACGTGCTGCTCCACAACGCGGCGCAGATCGGCAGCGACTTGCGCCACATGATCGCCGCGATGGCCGCGGAGCACGGCATTGCCATGCCCTTCCCGCAGCGCGACGTCCATGTGACGA
>JBFZCA010000376.1:0-3351 GCA_041308205.1 Planctomycetota bacterium
GGGCCCGAGCGCAGCGTGCGGTCGTCGACACGCCCGCCGCCCGTCATCACCGCGCCGAAGGTCCGGTGGAGCAGGGGATCCGCCTGCTCGAAGCCCGCGAGCCCTTGAGCCTCGGCGAGGACGGCCGGCCCGACGGACTTGATGTTGCGGTGATACCAGCCCACACGGCCGGCGAGATCTCGAAGCACGACATCGGGCTCGATGATCGTGGGCGCGCGCTTCCCGCCCGGCGCGCCGCGGTCGACGTTGATGTCGCTGCACTCGAGCGCGGCGAGCTCCCGCCTCTGCGTGCGCCAGAGCTCGACCGAGGCCGTCGCCGTGCTCGGGGCCGCCGTCGCGATCTCGACGTTCACGACGGGGTTGCCGGCATCGACCCACACCTGGACGACCGCGCGGCGCGCGGCATCGCCCGCCTCGATGCAGACGGTCGCATCGCGGAGCCTCAGCGTCTGCCGGAACGGCGCGCTTTTCTCGAAGGGATTCGGCTCGAGGCGCACGCGCACGGCGCCGACCTTGACGAGGCGCGCGTTGTCATCCCACGCATCGGTCTTGCCGATGTAGAACCGAAGGTCGCCCGTCTCCTCGAGCCACACGTTCAGCCCGATGTCGCCGTTCCCGAGCGGCATGGACCCGTGGCAGTCGGCGCTCGGCGTGTCCCAGACGACGTCGTAGGCATCGACCTCGGCCGCCGAGGCGAGGCCGAGAACGCTCGCGGCGGCGGCGGCAACGATTCCAGCACAGACTGCATTTCGCCGCATCGCGCACCTCCGCGAGAAACCGCCGGCGGCGCCTCGCGCGCCTGCCCGGGCTGCCTCCATCATACATCTACCTACGGGTGGATCCGATACTCGACGATCGCGGACCCCGGCCGGCCGCCGACCTCGATCCGCAGGCGGCGAAGGCGCTCGCCCTCCATGACCGCGGGCGGCGAAGGCTCGTACGTTTCCGACCGGGTCACCTCGTACCGCGCCGCGGGGTCGATTCCCCGCAGCTCGCAGTCGAAGCTCGCGTACGGCGAGCGGTGGCGGCGGAAGGCCACGACGACGCCGTCCC
The DNA here is from genome assembly GCA_041308205.1 of Planctomycetota bacterium. GTDB lineage: Bacteria > Planctomycetota > UBA8108 > UBA8890 > UBA8898 > UBA8898. Next base: position 1,054 of record JBFZCA010000376.1, read on the forward strand.
CTTCGGCGGGCCGGTGGTACTGGAGAACGCACCACCCCGCAGGGTCGAGATTCACATCGGAGAGGACGTGGAAGTCGCCCGACCAGTGCTTCCGGATCCGCCGGGCCTCGGCGATCGCCTCCCGGAGCTCGGCGCGCGGGAAGTCCGCGGGCCGGCAGTCCTGCGCGAAGTCGATGCCGCCGTTGAAGCCGCTCCGGAAGAGGTACGGCGTCGTCCCCATCTGCCCGACCGCGCTCGCGGGGAGGTAACGGTTCAGGCCGGCGCTCATGACCTGGTTCTTGATCGCGGCGGCCAGAATCGTTTCCTGCCGCCCGTCGAGCATGTCGCAGGTGTTGTCGCTGCGCCAGAGCGGGATCGACCGAGCGCAGGTCTCGAGATCTATGCGCCGCCCGCCGCTCGCGCAGTTGTCGATGAAAAGATGCGGATTGGCGTCGCGGATCTCGTCCCACATGCGATAGAGCCCCTCGACGTAGCGGATCTCGGCGAGACCCGCCCGATCGGGATCCTTGCGGTCGAGGTGCTCCCAGAACGGCAAGGGGTCGATGTTGAAGTCGATCCGCAGGCAATCGAGGCCGTACTCGCGGATCGCCGCGATCAGGTAGCGGGTCATGTACTCCCGCGCCTCGGCGTTTCCGAGGTCGAAGAGGCCACTCCCGTCTCCCGCGGGCGAGATGACCCATTCCGGATGCTCTTTCGCGATCGTCGTTCCCGGATGAACGCGCTCGGGCTCGAACCACATCAGGAACTTCAGGCCCGCCGCGCGCACGGCCTCGCCGATCGGCTTCAGCCCGCGGGGAAAGCGGTCGCGCGGCTCGGCCCGCTCGAGCGGGAAGCCGTAGTGGCCCATACCGGCCGGGAAGCCGTCGCGCGTCCAGTAGGCATCGAGCCAGAGCATCTCGAAGCCCAGGCCCCGGAGCGACTCCAGGTGCGAGAGCACGCTCGCCTCCGTGGTCGCGTTCAGCTCGTAGAACGACGTGCTCAGGTGGACGATCGGCGGCACGACCGGGACGCCGTCGATCCGCGGCATGACGCGGCGGCGCATCGTGCGGCGGAAAAGGTTCGAGGCGCGCTCGGCATCGCCGCCCGCCCAGGGGAGAACGAGAATGCGCGGAATCCGGATCGACTCGCCGGGGCGAAGCTTCAGGCGGGCGCGTTCGAGCCCGGCCCGGAGACGGACCTCGCCGCCCTTGCCGTGCTCGACGGAGCCCCGCCACTGGCCCGACCAGCCGACGGCGGAGATGAGGCCTCCCCGGCCCCAGTCGAGGTTCCAGAAGGGGCTGTCGGCCGAAGACCGGCCGTTGACCGCGCCGAACTCGATCCGCGCGCCCGGCGGCAGGGCGCTGTCGAAGGGCAGCCAGTCGTCGGCCGCGCAGGTGCTGCCCTTGAGGCGGCGGACGACGGGCGCGGCGCCGAGGCCGAGGCGAACGACGGCGTCCAGCGCGCGGAGGTTTTCCAGAACCGGCGTGTCCGCCAAGCCGCGGTTCGTGAAGTAGAGGGTCCAGTCGACGCCGGCCGCGTCATCCCACGTCGTGCACACCGCGCGGACCTCGAGGAGCGTGGCGGGATCGGTCAGGGTCAGGGTGCGGCGATGCCGGCCGCCATCGGTTTCCTCCTGCACGCTCCTCCGCCAGGCGCCGAGAAGCTCGCCGGACGGCGTGCCGCCGCAGACGAACGAGAACGGCGCGCCGGCCTCGAATTCGCAGCGCCGGGCCAGGTCGTCGAGCCGGAGCACGCCGCCGTCTTCGAGCGCCACGCGGGCATCCGCCCAGTCGGCCTGGTCCCAGCCCCGGCCGTCGCCGCCGTCGTTCACCTCGAGGTCGAAGGCGGTCGCTCCCCCGAGAGGCACATCGATCGGCTGCACGGCGCCGTCGGGGCGCAGGACCGGCGTCGCGAAGAGCTCCTTGCCGCCTGCGCGCACGTGCATCGTCGCCGAGGCGGCGGTGCCGTCGACGTTGCGGTCGAGGCCGATGTCGGCGAGAAGCCTGGCCGCCGGCCGGTCGAGGATCACCCGAAGGACGCTCCGCGAGTTGACGCCGATGCCGTGCGTGTAGGTCTTCGCGCCGAGGCGCATCGGAGTTCCGAACGCGCACAGGCCGAGCTTCGTGTCCCCGGCCCCATCCTCGTGAACGAGGACGAGCCGGCAGGGCGCCGGCGACGGGGCGGGAGCATCGGCGAAGGCCCGCGCGGCCCATTCGCGGCCGGCCTCGATCACCGCGATCTCATCCGGATCGACCCGGACCTGCCCGACCGCGCCGGCGCCGAGCGGAAACGCCGCGAGCGCGGCGATCAAGGGAAACG
>JBFZCA010000377.1:0-5078 GCA_041308205.1 Planctomycetota bacterium
GCGGCCGAGGCGGCCGGGGCGGCGGGCGCAGGGGCGGCGGCGGGCGGCGGCGCTGAGACGTTCTGCGCCGGCAGTCAGCGTGCGTCTGCCGAGCGCTTCAGATCCTCACGCGCCAGTGCGTACGTGTCATGTACGTTCCGAACGAGCGGATCGAGCACATCCGCTCGCGTGTCGATGACGTAGGCATGGCTGAAGAAGTGCCGGAACGCGAGATACGGCCGGAGCCGGCTGCGCACGGTCACGGGACTCCGCCGAGCGCTCGCGGCGCGCCGGTAATCACTGACTGTCCCCGGATAGGAAGGCACAAGGATCTCGATGACCTCGAGCACCTCCCCCGGCCGCCGCGTGCGTGATCCTGCCGAGGACCGGATCGTCCGCCCGAGATTCTGCGCCTTGCACGCGACGATACGTTTCCGCCTGACGGGCCGAGCCCGGCAGCCCTCCGGAGCTCTGGCCTGTCTTCACGCGTGCACGGCCGCCGCTATTTCGCGGGCTCGGGAATCGCGATATCGACCGCCCGCACCTCGCCGAGCGTGCCGAGCGGCGCGTCGAATTTCTCCGGGTTGCCGACGACGAGGATCTGGAGCTTGCCGGGCCGCAGGCGCGCCGCGGCCGCGCGCATCACGTCCTCCTTCGTCACCCGCGCCACGCCCTCGCGCTCCCGCTGGAGGTGATCGGCCGGGTAGCCGTGGTACTCGTACTCGAGCGCGCGCGCCAGCACCTCGCCCGTCGAGTCGAACTTGAACACGAACGTGTTGAGGTAGTAGTCCTTGGCCTTGGCGAGCTCCTCGTCGGTCACCGGCTCCGCGATGATGCGCTCGATCTCGCGGCGCATGGCGTTGATCGCGACGATCGCCGACTCCGACTTCGTCTGGCACGACACGCTGAAGAGCCCGGGATGATCGAACGCGGCCCCGTAGGAGCCCCGCACCGAGTACGCGAGCCCCATGCGCGAGCGCACGGTCGTGAAGAGGCGGCTCGTCGGCGACCCGCCCAGGATCGTGTTCATGACGATCAGCGCGGGGCGGTCGGGATCGCCGAGAAGGCCCCCCACGTGCCCCATGGTCACGTAGGCCTGGTGCATCTCGTCCTTGCGGGCGAGGTTCACCGACGCCTCGTGGTCGCAGCCCGCCGCCGATCCGCGCACGCGCATGGGCCCCGCGCCGCGCGGCCAGGCCGCGAAGGCCTTCTCCAGCTTGGCGCGCATCGCCTCCTTCTCGAAGTCGCCCCACACGCCGAGGATGCAGTTCTCGGGCGTGAAGAAACGCCGGTGGAAGGCGACCATGTCGTCGCGCGCGATCGCATCGATCGTGGCGTGCTCGGGGTGGCGCGCGTAGGGGCTCTGCGGGCCGTAGATCAGCTTCGCGTACTCGCGGCCGCTTATCTCCCGCGGATCGTCGTTGCGCCGCGCGATGGCGGTGTGCGCGGCGAGCTTGGCAAGCTCGATCTTCTCGGGCGCGAACGCCGGGCGCATGAGGACATCGGCGAGGATCGCGAGCGCCGTGTCGAAATGCTCCTCGAGCGCCGAGAGCGAGGCGTGCCCCGCCGTGACGCCGATGCCCGTCTCGACCGACGCGGCGATGCGCTCCAGCGCCGCGTCGATCTCGTCGCCCGTCATGCGCGCGGTGCCGCCCGTCCGCATGACCTCGCCCGTGAGATCGGCAAGCCCGAGCTTCTCGGGCGGCTCCCAGGCCGAGCCCGTGCCGATCAGCGCCGAGAGATCGATGAGCGGAAGCTCGTGGTCCTCGCACAGGAGAACGAGCATGCCGTTCGGGAGCTCCACGCGGGCGATGTCCGGAAGGGACTGTTCCCGGAGCCGCGGGAAGCTGAGATCCTTGTAGTCCGCCGGGGCGGCGAGCGCCGGGGCGCACGCGACGAGAAGCGCTCCGGCGGCTGCGAGTCTGCTGCGCTGCATGTGGTCCCTCCCTACTGTTCGCGCTGGAGCGTGCCCACCGTCCGGTTCTTGGCAGTGAGATACGCGGCCGCGGCCTTGCGCACGTCCTCGGCAGTCACCGCGGCGATCTTCTCGGCGCGGGTGAAGAGGCTCCGCCAGTCGCCGGTCGCCGCGTCCTGCATCGCCAGGCCGATCGCCAGGCCCATGTTCGAGCGCAACTGCCTGAGCAGCCCCGCGCGCACGTTGGCCTTGGCCTTCTCGAGCTCCTCCGGCGCGGGCGGCTCCTTGGCGAGGCGGTCGATCTCCGCGTAGAGGGCCTGCTCGTTCTCGGCGGTCGTGCGCCCCTGCGCGGGCACGACCGAGACGACGAGCAGACTCGGGTACTTGCCGCCCACGCCGTAGGCCCAGGCGCCCGCGTCGGCCGCGAGCTTCTGCTCCTTGACGAGCGCGCGGTGGAGCCGCGAGGTGCGGCCCTCGCCGAGAATGTCCGCAAGCACATCGAGCGCCGGGCTCTCGGGGTCCTGCAGGGCGGGCCGGTGGTAGCCGACGAGGAGCAGCGGCTCGGCGGGCGCCGTGATCGTGCAGCGCCGCTCGCCGTCCTGGGGCGGTTCGACCGTTTCGACGGGTTCGGGTTTCTCGCCCCGGGGCAGTCTGCCGAAGTGCTTCTCGACCAGGACGCGCGCCGCGGCCGGCTCGACGTCGCCGACAAGCGCCACCGTGAGGTTGCTCGCGCGGTAGTACGTCGCGAACCATCGCTCCGCCTCCTCCCGCGTGATCGTCCGGACGTCCGACATGTGCCCGATCACGGGCTCGCCGTACGGGTGCGCCTTGAACGCCGTGCTCTGGAAATCCTCGAAGAGCCGCTGCTGGGGATCGTTCTCGCCCAGGCGCCGCTCCTCGGTGATCACGTCGCGCTCCTTGTAGAACTCGCGCAGGACGGGGTCGCGGAAGCGCTCCGATTCGAGCGCCATCCAGAGCTCGAGCTTGTTGGCGGGCAGGCTGCAGAGGTAGCACGTCGCGTCCTCGCTCGTGAAGGCGTTGAGGTCGGGCGACCCGCCGGCTTCAAGCGCCTTGTCGAACTCGTCCGGCACGATGTACTTGCCCGCCTCCTCCTGCGCGGCCCGGAGCTCGTTCTCGAGCGCCGCGATGCGGGCGGCGTCGGCGCGCGGGCCCTTGCGCCGCTCCTCCTTGAGCGCGAGGAAGGCCTTGTCGGCGCGCGCGAGCGCCGCCGCCTCGGCCGCGTGATCGGTCGTGCCGATGCGGCTTGTGCCCTTGAACGCCATGTGCTCGAAGATATGGGCGATGCCGGTGATCCCCTTGACCTCGTTGACCGAGCCCACGTTCGCGCACGTGACGCAGGAGACGACGGGCGCCTCCCGCCGCTCGAACACGATCGCCGTGAGCCCGTTGGGAAGCGTGAACTTCGTCAGCTTCTTCTCGATCTCCGCCAGGTTCTGGGCGGGGCACGCCGCCGCCGCCAGCCACAGGATTCCGGCAATCCAGGCACTTCGCACTCGCATGCGACACGCCTCCTTTGTCCGCCGCCGCGCTACGGCCCGTTCCCGCGGCGCGCGATCGCGGCCAGGAAGAGCCCGTCGAGGCCCTTGGCCAGAAGCTCGATCGCGACCGCGGTCAGAAAGAGTCCCATCACCCTGCTCAGGATATAGATCACCTTGGCGTTGATCCTGTCGATCGCCATGGAGAAGACGAAGAACACCGCGGCGACGAGCACGAACGCCGCGCAGAGATTCGAGAGCACGGCGAGCTTGCCGAGCTCGAAGGCCTTGATCGTGACGAAGGAGATCGTCGCCGGGCCGGTCAGGAGCGGGGTCGCCATGATCGCGATGAAGCTGTCGATCGACTCGGGGGCGCGCTCCTCCTCCTGCGCCGGGGTCACCATGCGGAGGCCGAGCAGGAGGAGCACGACGCCGCCCGCGACGCGGAACGAGTCGAGCGTGATGCCGAAGACTCCGAAGAGCCACGGCCCGGCGATGACCATGATTACCCCCAGCACGAAGGCGACGGAGACGGCCTTGACCGCGATCTTCCGCACGTTCGCGCCCTGCGCGTGGGCCGTGATGAGGAACGGCATCGACGCCAGGGGGTTGAGCAGCGCGAACATCTGAAGGACGAGCACGAAGTCGATCATGAACGGCGAGAGCCTCCGAATTCGCCGGCGCGGGCGCCGGCCGGGAACACCGTTTGTACCCAATAGACTTCGAAGCCGCAACCTCGTTCGGCGCGGCCGCTGGATCGCAGCCCGAGCAACCGTTACGATTGCGGCCATGACCGCTTCGCCGATCGACGCCTTCGCGCGCGGGTTCGCATCGCCCCTCAGGGCGATCGACCTGATCCTCAAGGCGCGCGGGGGCGTGCGCTGCGCCGCGCTGCCCCTCGCCGTGACGGCGCTCCTCTACGCCGCGGTAGTTGCGGCCGCGCTCGCGCTCATCTGGAACTGGCGGATCGAGTGCACGTGGGATTTCTGGGGCCCGGCCGGCGCGTGGCTCGCTGCAACGGCGACCTACTGCCTGACCGCGCTCAAGTGGTTGACGCTCGTCCCGTGCATCGCAATCGTCTCGTACTTCAGCTTCACGGCGGTCGGCATGCTCGTCGCCGCGCCCTTCAACGAGATGCTCTCGGAGCGAATCGAGGCGCACCTGCGCGGCCGGCCGGCGCCGGTGCCGCTGCGCCTCGATGCCGTGGTTCTGTGCGTGGCCGACACGCTTGCCCTTCTCGGGCGCCAGTTGCTCTACACGCTGCTCGTCCTGCCCCTCGTCCTCGTTCCCGTGGTCGGAGCCGTGCCGCTCTTTCTCGTCACGGCCTGGTTCACGGCCCTGGGCTTCGCCGACACGGCCATGGCGCGCCACTACCTGCGCCCGCGCCACAAGCGCCCGGCCATCGCCGAGGCGCGCGCGGAGCTCCTCGGCGCGGGCGTCGCCCTGCAGCTTCTCTTCCTGATCCCCTTCGCCGGCCTCCTCCTCCTCCCGATCGGCGTCGCGGCCGGGACGCAATGGTATTGCGCGCGCGACTGGAAGCGGATTCTCGCGGAGGCAGGCGTGGAGCCGCCGCCGGGATTCGAGGCGGCGGCGGGGCCGACGTAGACGCCGCGCGCAACGTCACAGCCGGCAGCTCGGTCGATTGAACGCGCAGTGCCATTGCGTCCCGGCCGCGACGCCGATCGGGA
>JBFZCA010000378.1:0-6254 GCA_041308205.1 Planctomycetota bacterium
CCGTCACGTTGAGCAGCGTGCGGCTCATGTCCAGGACGCGGTCGATCCCGAGAATGATGCCGATGCCCTCGGCCGGAATGCCCACCGATTGCAGCACGACGACGATCATGGGCAGCGAGCCGCCCGGGACGCCGGCCGTGCCGACGCCCGCCAGAATGGCCATCAGGACCACGGCGACCTGCTGCCCGAACGTCAGATCGACCGCGAAGACCTGGGCGAGGAAGAGGACGACGACGCCCTCGTAGAGGGCGGTGCCGTTCTGATTGCCGGTCGCGCCCATCGTGAGGACGAAGTTGGAGACATCGCGCGGCAGCCGCAGCTCCTCGTGCGCGACCCTGAGCGAGGTCGGCAGCGTGGCGTTGGAGGACGACGTGCCGAACGCCGTCCACATGGCCTCGGAGATCTTCCGGAAGAACGCGAGCGGCGACAGGCGCGCCAGCAGCCGGATGGCGAGCGGATACACGACCGCGAGCTGGATGAGCAGCCCGAGGAGGACGACGCCCATGAACCCCGCAAGCGGCGGCACGAGCGCCAGGCCGAGCCGCGCCGCCATGCCGAACACGAGACAGGCGACCCCGTACGGCGCCAGATGCATGGCGAATCCGATGATCGCCATGCAGGCGGCGTTGACGCCTTCCAGGAAGGCGATCAGCGTCGCACAGCGCTCCCGCACGGCGTTGATGGCGATCCCGACCGCAAGCGCGAAGAACATGACGGCCAGGATGCCGTTGCCCTTGGAGCTCGCGTCCATGGCCCCGACCATCTCCTGGAACGGGTTTTCGGGTATGACGTCGAGGAGCGTGTCCTTGAGAGGCTTGGCCTCTCTCGCCTTGGCGATGGCCGCATCGGCGGCGCCCCCGTAATGCGCTCTGAGCTCGGCGCGGATCTCCGGCGTGAGCGCGGTCCCCGGGCTGAACCAGTTGACGAGCCCGATGCCGAGCAGGACCGCGACGGACGACAGGACGACCGTGAGCCCGAGCGTCTTGAGCCCCAGCCGCCCGAGACGCCGCACGCTGCCGATGCCCGCGGCGCCGAGCGCCAGGGCCGAGACAATGAGCGGGATGACGATCATGCATATGAGCCGCAGGAACACCTTGCCGAGCGGTTCGGCCACGTCCCCGGCCCAGAAGTCCAGGCGGTCGTGAATGCCGTTGTCGTCCTTGTCGGAGGGGTCGACGGCGCCCTGGACGTGCGCCGGCCGCGCCGCGAGCCAGTTGGCGCCGATGCCGAACGCGCCGCCGAGGAGAAGCCCGCACAGGATCTTGAGGTGCAGCGGAATGCGCCGCCGCGGTCTCGACGCCGCGGGTCCCGCGCCCGGTTCGTCGTGCATGTGTCGTCCTTTCCGCCGGCCGCCGAGCGTGCGGCCGTCTCACGCCGGGCGCATCGTAGCACATGGTGCGCGTGTGCACAGGGCGGGTGCATGCGATTGCGGCCTTTACGCTCGGCTGTTAGCATCGTGGCGTGGGCGGGCGAAGCCCGCGTTTGAACGATCGCGAGGAATGCGCGCTGAGTGCGAAGGAGCCCGGCACCATGATGACGAAACGACTGTGCATCCCGATGCTTGCCGCGCTGGTTGCCGCGCCCGCGTGGGCGGTCGGCGAAGCCGCGCCGCGTAACATCACGGCGGTGCCGTTCACCGATGTCACGATCACGGACTCGTTCTGGGCGCCGCGCCGCGATGCGAACCGGACGGCCTCGATTCCGGTGAACCTCGAGAACCTCGAGAAGGCCGGCAACCTCGAGAACCTGCGCCTGGCGGCCCGGAAGGCGACGGCCGGCTTCACGGGGCCGGTCTTCATGGATTCGGACGTGTACAAGGCGCTCGAGGCCGCCGCGTACTCGCTCGCGACGGACCCCGATCCTGCGCTCGACAAGAAACTCGACGAGATCATCGCCATCATCGCCGCCGCGCAGGGGCCCGATGGCTACCTCAACAGCTACTACACGGTCAAGGAACCCGGCCGGCGCTGGGTCAACCTGCGCGACAATCACGAGCTGTACTGCGCGGGGCACATGTTCGAGGCCGCGGTCGCGCACTACCGGGCGACCGGCAAGAAGAACTTCCTCGCCGTCGCCGTGCGCTTCGCCGACTACATCGACTCCGTGTTCGGCCCGCCGCCCAAGCGCCTCGGCTACCCGGGGCATCCCGAGATCGAGCTCGCGCTCGTCAAGCTCTGGCGCGCCGCCGGCGAGCGGCGCTACTTCGAGCTTGCCCGCTTCTTCGTCGAGAACCGCGGCCGCCGGTTCTTCGCCGATGAGCACCGGACGCCGCACGAGCGCTACGACGGCTCGTACTGGCAGGATGACGTGCCGATCCTCGAGCACCGCGCAATCAAGGGCCACGCGGTCAGGGCCGCCTACCTGCTCAGCGGGGCCGTCGATGTCGCCGCCGAAACGGGCGACGCGGCCCTGCTGCGGATGATCAACCGCGTGTGGCGCAACACGACCGAGAAGAACATGTACCTGACGGGCGGCATCGGCCCCTCGGCGCACAACGAGGGTTTCACGGTCGACTACGACCTGCCGAATGCAACCGCATACCAGGAGACGTGCGCCACGATCGCGCTCGCGCAGTGGAACCACAGGCTCGCGCTTCTCCACGGCGATGCGAAATACGCCGACGTGGTCGAACGCGCGCTGTACAACGGCGTTCTGGCGGGCGTGTCGCAGGACGGGACCAAGTTCTTCTACGTGAATCCGCTGGAAAGTCGCGGCACGCACCACCGCTCCCCGTGGTTCGGCTGCGCGTGCTGCCCGCCCAACGTCGCGCGCACGCTGGCCTCGCTCGGCGGCTATGCCTACGCGACGAGCGACGGCGCCCTGTGGGTGAACCTCTACATTCAGGGCGCGGTCAAGGCCGCAATCGGCGGCCGGGCCGTGACGATGGCCGTCAGGACCGACTACCCATGGGACGGCGCCGTGACGCTCGCGCCGGCGCCGTCCGCGCCGAGCGAATTCGAGCTGCGCCTGCGCATTCCCGCGTGGTGCGAGGGGGCGGCCGTGGCCGTCAACGGCGAGACGGTGTCCGCGCCCGTCATGGACAGGGGCTACGCGGTGCTGCGCCGCACGTGGCGCGCGGGCGATGCGGTGAAGCTCGACCTGCCGATGCCGGTCCGGCGCATCGCCGCGCACCCGAATGTGAAGGCGAACCAGGGCCTGCTCGCCATCCAGCGCGGGCCGCTCGTGTACTGCCTGGAAGCCTGCGACCAGGGCGAGCCGCTCGCCGAGCTGTATCTGCCCGCGGATGCCGAGCTCTCGGCCGCGACGGAAGCGGGGCTCCTGGGCGGCATCGTGGTTGTCAGGGGCCGGGCCGCGCTCGCCGCGGAGCAGGACTGGACCAGGACGCTGTACCGGCCGGCGGCCGCGGCGCGGCGCGTTCCCATCACGGCGATCCCGTATTACGCGTGGGACAACCGGACCGCGGGCGCCATGAAGGTCTGGCTGCCCGCGGCGCCTCCCGCCGCCCCCGGCGGCGGCCTCGAGGCTCGGGCGGCGGTCACGGTGTCGTTCGCGAACGGCAACGCGCAGCCGCAGGCCGTCAACGACGGCGTCGAGCCGCGTTCGAGCGGCGACCAGCCCGCGACCCTGTGCCACTGGTGGCCGCACAAGAATTCCCAGGAATGGGTCGCCTACGCGTGGAAGCGGCCCGTCACCGTGGGCGGCGCCTCGGTCTACTGGTTCGACGACACCGGCCGCGGCGCCTGCCGCCTGCCCGCCGCCTGGGAGATCCAGCACTTGGACGGCGGGGCGTGGAAACCGGTGGCCGCCCGAGGCGCGTACGCGATCGCGAAGGACCGCTGGTGCGAGATCGCGTTCGCGCCGGTGACGACGACGGCGCTGCGCCTGGTCGTCACGCTGCAGCCGGACTGGGCCGCGGGCGTCCACGAGTGGAAGGTGGTCGAGGTCGACGAGGACTAGCGGCGGAGTCCGCGCGGTCGGATCGCGTGCGCCATTGACGCGATGCGCCCCGCGGATACCATAAGTGCGTGGTCCCGGCCCAGGCGGCCGGGACGGCCGCAAGGAACATGCCCGGTGACCTCGAACGATAATGCCCACTGCGAATCATGGCGGACGGCCTTTCAGGAGATTCTGGGCCTCCTTGACGATGCCTGCCGGCGGCATTACGGACAGCGCCTGGTGTCGCTCGCGGTGTTCGGATCGGTCGCCAGAGGCGCCATGCGGCAGGATTCGGATATCGACTTCCTGGTGGTGGCCGAGCCGCTGCCGCGGGGGCGCATGCGACGCGTCGAGGAGTTCGCGCCGGTCGAGCGTGCGCTCGATCCGGCGCTGAAGGCGGCCAGGCGCGCCGGCGTCCACACGCGGCTCTCGCCGCTTTTCAAGACGCCGGAGGAGGTGCGCGCCCGCTCGCCGATCCTGCTGGACATGACCGAGGATGCCCGCCTCCTCTTTGACCGCGATGGGTTCCTGGAAGGGGAGCTGGCGGCCTTGCGGATCAGGCTCGAGAGCCTCGGCGCGAAGCGGGTGTTCCGGGGCGAATTCTGGTGGTGGGACCTCAAGCCGGACCTGAAGCCGGGCGAGGTGTTCGGGTTATGACCAACGTCAGCTTGGCCGAAAGCTACCTCCGCAAGGCGCTCGTTCGCCTGAAGCTCCTTGCCATCCTGCGCGACAGCGGCGCGTACTCCGATGTCGTGCGCGAGGCGCAGGAGATCGTGGAACTGGCGCTGAAGGGCATGCTCCGGCACCTGGGCATCGAGCCTCCCAAGTGGCACGATGTCGGCGAGATACTGGAGGCGCACGCAGCTCGTTTCCCCGCCGCGGTCGCGCCGGAGATCGCACGCCTGGCGCAAATATCGAAATGGCTTCGCGGCGAGCGGGAGCTCGCGTTTTACGGCGATATCGATTTCATTCCCACCGAGGAATACGACCGGGCGGATGCCGATCGCGCCATCGCCGACGCGGAGTTCACGGTCGCGACGGCGCACATCTCGATTCGCGGCACCGCGATCTGAGAGGGGATGGTCATGCGCGGCCGCGGGCGTGTCCCCCGCTGTTGACGAACCGCCGCGCGCCCCGCATCATACACGCTCCGGCCGTTTCGGCCGCGGCACCGCAACAGGAGGCAAAGCCATGTCGCACCACTCGTACCGTTTCTCGTACGGTCCCTGGAACATCCACACCGGCGCCGATCCGTTCGGGCCGCCCGTGCGCAGGGAGGTCGCGTACGCCAAGAAGCTCAAGCTCGTCAAGGAGCTCGGCTACCACGCCATCCAGTTCCACGATGACGACGTCGTGCCGTGGGGGGCCGACGCGGCCCAGACCAAGCGCCGCGCCGCGCAGGTCAGGAGGATGTGCGACGACCTGGGAATCCGCATCGAGTTCGTCGCGCCGCGGCTCTGGGAAGATCCCAAGGGCATCGACGGCGGCATCACGGCCAACGACCCCAAGGTCAGGAAGTGGGCCCTCGCGCGCTCCAAGTGGGCGGTCGACATCGCCGAGTTCATCGGCACGCGCAACATCGTGCTCTGGCCCGCCCGCGAGGGCACGTACATCCGCGAGGCCAAGGACCCGATCGCGTCCGTGGGCTACACGGTCGAGTACCTGGACGCGCTCCTCAGGTACCACCCCAAGATCCGCATCCTGGGCGAGATGAAGCCCAACGAGCCCATGGACATGGCGTACTACCCGACCTCGGGCCACTTCATGGCCATGGCCTACCGCACGTGCGATCCGAGCCGCGTGGGCATCCTGATCGAGTCGGCGCACGCGATCCTCGCGGGCCTCGAGCCGTCCGACGAGATGGCCTTCGCGCTGTGGCACGGGAAGCTCTGGGGCGTCCATCTCAACGACCAGAACGGCCTGAAGTTCGACCAGGACAAGGCGTTCGGCACCGCGAATCTCAGGCGCGCCTTCGCCCAGGTCGATGTGCTGGAACGCGGCCGCTACGGCACGCACGGAGAGTACGTCGGCTTCGACGTCAAGGCCATGCGGTCGCAGCGGGACGATCTGGCGCTGAAGCACCTCAAGAACTCGCGCGAGATCTTCCTCAAGCTGGTGGAGCTGTCGCGGAGCATCAACCGCAAGACCTGGCAGGCGTACGTCGACGCGCGCGACTACGAGGGCCTGGATCTCTTCCTCACCAAGAGCATTTTACGGGGCTAAACCGCAGATAATTGCCGTTCCCGCGCTGGAAACGCCATATCCGGGTGATATTCCAGTAATTCCGGTGCACGGGGACATGTTCGGAACAGGCGCCCTGGCCGGAGCGGCGCTCGACGTGCATGCGACGCGGAGCC
>JBFZCA010000379.1:0-2799 GCA_041308205.1 Planctomycetota bacterium
CCCGAAGATCGCCAGGCTCACCGGCCAGCCGGTGATGAAATCGGACGCTTCCGGGAACAGGATCTGCCCTTGATCGCCCGTCCAGTTGATGAACCCCGTGTACACGTGGTACATGACGATCAGGAACATGCAGGCGATCTTCAAGGCATCGAGCCTGAGAGAGAAGCCGTTCTTTTCCATGGGCCGCGCGTCCTTTCTTCCGGCGCCGCGGGAAGCCCCGCCGGCGCTCTTCGAGGGCGCATTATACTCGCGGCGTGCGCGCGGTTTCCACAATCAACCCGGATCAGCGGGGACGGAACGCAATGCGATGGGAACCGGGCACGATCGCGCCCGCTGATGACCTGTCGGCGCGCGTGACATCGAGCCCGCGCAGCCGTTCACGGGGTTTTTCTCCGTTTCCGTCCGAGTGCACAGGCGTCACCTCAGAGACAGAAGACAAAAGACGAATAACCACAGAGACGCAGAGGGCACAGAGAAGAATACGGAGAGAGAACACGGCAATTGACACGGTGCCACGCATCGTCCTCACGTTCCGTCCTCTGCAGCCTCTGTTTTCTCTGTGGTGAATCCGAAAGATCACCGTGTTCGAGATGCACTGTGAACGATCACGTGAAGACGATCCCGCACATCTCGCGTTCGCCGCGCGGGAAGACCGCATCCTCATCACACACGACCGCCATCTGGTTCCCTTCGTGTGGAATCGAGTCGAGGCGGGAGAGCCGATGCCGGGAGTGTTCATTGTCCCGCGTGACGCTCCGGTCGGAGCGATCGTCGATGATCTTCTCGACCTCGCGCCGTTCAGCCTGCCCAGAGAATTGGAAGGCCGGATTCTCTCTCTCCATCTGAGGCGACGGCGCTGAGCCGGCACCGTGCCGCAGGGGATTCGCGTCGCCGGCCTCGGCGACGCAGCAACAACGCTCCCGCGGCGACACACTCTTCCCGCAAGGCTCAGGCCTTTTTTTTCGGTCTAACCGGCTGTTTTTTGTTCGCTTTGCGACTTTCCTCTCGCTAAAAACTGCCTCTGTGATAGAATGAGACGTGTTACACAGTCTCGATAGGCCGGAAATTGAGCGGCCTCTTTTTGGCCGCAAGATGCAGCCGCCGCCGGCGCCTGCCGAGCAGGCGTCCTCGGCGCCAGGGTTGCGGGCGAAGCCCGCATTTCGGCGATGCCCGTGAGCGAACTTCCCCCGCGCTACGAGGCGCGCCGTCTCCTCGGGAGCGGCGCAAGCGGCGAGGTCTTCCTCGCGCTCGACCGGGAAACCGGGTGCGAGGTCGCCGTCAAGCTTTTCTTCGCAGACGCGGACCCCGGCGCGGAGAGCGCGGGCGAGATCGGCGCCTTGCGCGCCCTTTCCCACGAGCGCATCGTCAGGCTGCTCGGCCACGGCGTTCATGCCGGACGGCCCTTCACGGTCTGCGAGTACGTGCGCGGCATGAGCCTCAGGGAGCGCCTCGCCGCGGGGCGGCCGGCGACGCGGGATGAGGTTGCGCGGTCGTGCGATTTTCTCCTCCAGATCCTCGGCGCCCTCGACCACGTGCACGGCGCGGGCCTGCTGCATCGCGACATCAAGCCCGCCAACGTGCATCTCGAGTTCACGGCCGCGGCCGAGCTTCCCGCCGGCGACGAGCTGTTCGCGAGCCCCTTCCTCAAGGCCAAGCTCCTCGACTTCGGCTTCGCGCGCAAGCGCGGGCGCGCCGAGGAGCGCTTCGAGGGAACGCTGGCCTACGCGGCGCCCGAGCAGATCCGTTCGCCGGCGCTCGGCGACGAGCGCGCGGATCTCTTCTCGTTCGGCGCCGTGCTCTACGAGACCCTCACGGGAACGCTGCCCTTCCCGAACCTTCAGGCGCTCATGGGCGGCGCGGCCCCGGCGCCGCCGCATACCGTCAACCCCGCCGTTCCCGAGGAAGCGAGCGCTCTCGTGCTCGCGCTCCTCGCCGGCTCGCCGTTCAAGCGGCCTGCCTCGGCCGCGGAGGTCGCCGAGCGGCTCGAGCGCGCGCTCCACCCGGAGGGGCTCGCGTTCCCATCTCCGATTCAGCCGGCGAGCGCCGCGCCGCTCCTCGCGGACGATGCGGTCTTTCTCTTGCTCTTCACCTCCGCGCGGCCGCACACGGCACCCGCGCGCGCGCTCCTTGACCGCATCCTGGCCGCAACCGGAGGACTGGCCGCGTTATGCATGCCGTACGTCGAGTCGCTCCACGGCGACGGAAGGCTCGTGCGCCGCTTCGGCGAGCTCGCGGCCGCGGATGAGCGCCCCGAGCCCTCGCGCGGCGCCGCATTCCCCGCGCTCGATGCGGGATTCACCGCGGACGAGCGCGCATTTCTCGGCGCCGCCGCATGCCTGCGCGAGTTCACGGCGGAAGAAGCCGCCGCGACGGCCGCAGCCCCCATCGAGACAATCCGCGCGATGCTCGCGCGTTTCCAGGACGCGGCTCTTCTTCGTTCCCGCAACGGCGTGTGGTCGTTCACGGCATCGCTTGCGCGCGCACATTTCGCGGCCGGTCTGCCCGCGCCCGATGCCCGCGCCCTCCACGAGCGAATCGCCGCATTGCGCCGCGCCGCGCCGCCCGAGGCGCGCGCGTATCACCTGCGCGGCGCCGGCAGAGATGACGAAGCCTTCGATCTGTACCTTGAAGCCGCCACGGCCTGCGAGGGGAGCGGGCGCCTCAACGAGGCCCGGGCCCTTGCCGATGAGGCGCTCGCGCTCGATCACGCGCCCACCGATGTCGAGGCGTTGCGTCTGAGTCAGATCCTGCTTGCCGCCGGCAACCCGCGCCGCGCCCTCGGGCTCCTCCGGCGCCACC
>JBFZCA010000380.1:0-11159 GCA_041308205.1 Planctomycetota bacterium
GCGCAACGTCGGGCGTGATCGATGTGATCGCCGCGGGATTGAAGCGGCCCTTCGCCGGGTCGATGAGCGCGAGCGGCCCGTTCAGGTCGCCGCCGTGGGAGACGAGCGTGCACAGGATCTCGTCCGACCCCGGCACCTCGCTTCCGCTAGCGTAGCAGTTGAGCGTGTCGTTGCCGAAGACGAGGTCGGCATGCGTGCCGTCCGGCCGGATCGCCCAGAGCGTGTGCCCGAAGTCCGCGCCCTTGTCGAGGTACTCCGATCGCATCCACAGGACTCGGCCGTCGCGCATGAGCGACGGCGTCCACTCGCTCAGGTTGGCGTGGGACAGCGCCCGGATGTTCGCGCCGTCCGCGTCCATGCGGAAGAGCACGAACGCCTGGGGGCGCCAGCACAGAAAGCGCGCCTTGCAGCGCGTGGTCACGAAGGCCAGGCCGCCGTCGGGGAGCGGGCACGGGAAGTAGTCGTGGAACGGGCCGCCGGTGAGCGTCGCGGCGGCGCCGCCCTCCGCGGACAGCGCCATCAAGTGAAAGTAGTCGGCCTTCGTCTTCCGGTACCCGAAGTAGATCGTGCGCGCATCGAACGATGCGATCGGGTCGCGCGCGATGCCCTCGCCGGCATCGAAAAGCACCCTCGGCGCGGCGCTCCCCGGCGCGAGGCGCCCGCCGATGCGCGGAACGTGCAGGACGCACACGCCGCCGCCCGGACCGCCCGCCGCGTCGAAGATCACGCTGTAGTTGTGCGAGGGCTCGTAGGGATGGCGCTTGACGAAGAGGATGCGCGTCGCGGCGGCGAGCGCGGGCTCGCGCAGGAAGAGCCGGCGCTTGGCCATGCGTGCTTCCCACTTCCGGGCGTCGGCCCCGTCCGGCGCCGGCGGCGCCGCCGGCGCGCGGCGCAGCTCGGCAAGCTCCCCGCGTTCCTTCTCGACATCGATGCCGCGAGCGGCGAAACGCTCGATCATGTCCTCGAGCTGCGCGAGCACCCGGGTCACGGAGTCGCGGGGATCGACCTTCCGCCACGTCAGGTCCTCGCACGCGAACGCGTACCTGAGAAGGTCCTCCTCGGTCAGGGGGCCGTCGGGAAGGTACGGCGCGCTCCCCGAGCGGGCGACCACGATCCAGGCGACGCCGTCCATGCTGAGGCGGACCTCGACGGCGGCGGGCACCCGGTCCCGGAAGCGGCCCTCGCGGTCGCGCGAGAACACCACCCTGGACACGACGGCCGGCGCCGCGAGCTCGATCTGCGCCCACTCGTTGCGCGAGCCGGCGGCGATCCAGCTCCGCCCGTTGCCGTACCGCCCGTCGTTCAGGTGCTCGACCTGGTGAATCGGATATCCCGGAAGGAGCGACGACGCCGATGCCTTGGCCCCGCCGCTCGCGAGCGCCAGGTTTGCGGGGCTCGCGGGTCCGTAGACCTCCAGCTCATCGATGCAGGGCTCGCCCTGCTCGCTCCCGGGAATGACGACGCGCACGCAGCGCGCCTGTGCGGGCTGAAACTCGATGATGTTCGGCTGGTCGGCCTCGAAGGCCGCCGCGGCGCCGCAGAGGACGACCAGGCCCGGGACAGCAAGGTGCTTCATGGAATTCATTATAGTCGCTCGAGCGCCGGGGCGACACAGGCGCGAGGAGGCTTGAGGCTCTAGCCTCGTCCTCTTGGCAACGCCCCGCGCCGCATTTATGATGGAATCGACGGTCTGGTTCAAGGACGGCGCCGCGGCGGTCCGCGGCGGGCGTACGGGCGCGGCATGCTGAGAGCACGGTAGGTGGCGTATGCGTAGAATGTTGCTCGTGGCGTCGTTGGTATCTCTATGTGCGGCGTTTTCCCCGGCGGCTTCGTTCCGCCGCGGTGATGTCAACCAAGACGGGAAGTACGACATCGCCGATGCGATCAAGGCCCTCAGCTATCTCTTCAGCAGCGAGCCGTCGACATGCCACGATGCCATCGACGTCAACGACGACGGCAAGGTCGACATCGCCGACCCGATCAAGCTGCTCAGCCATCTCTTCGCGGGCGATCTGTATATCCCACCGCCCTTCCCCGACTGCGGCAACGACCCCACGACCGGCGACCTTCTCACGTGCATCGCCTACAGCGGCTCCGGCTGCGCGACCCTCGCCGTCGCGAGCGTCACGCCGACAAGCGGCCCCGCCGCGGGCGGCACCGCGCTCGTCATCACGGGCGAAGGCTTTCTGGGAGGCAGCCTCACGGCGACGCTCTGCGGCAAGCCGCTCGCGAGCCTCAACGTCGTCAACGACACGCGCCTCGAGGGCGTGACGCCGTCGGGCACGGCCGGCGCCGTCTGCGATCTGACGGTCACGACCTCGCAGGGCAGCGCGACCCTTGCGAACGCGTTCACCTACGCAACCCCCGTCCTCAGGATCGGCGGCATTGCGCCATCGAGCGGCCCGGCCGCGGGCGGAACGACGGTCGTCATCACCGGCGAGGGCTTTCTGGGCGGCAATCTCACGGCGACGCTCTGCAGCATCCCCCTCACGGGCATCCGCATCCTGAGCGATACGCGCGTCGAGGGCCTGACGCCCGCGGGGACGGCGGGCGCCGTGTGCTCCCTCAAGATCACGACGACGCAGGGCAGCGTAACGCTCTCGAATGCGTTCACCTACGAGGAGCTGCCGCCGCCCGACTGCTATTCCGATGCCGAGCTCAAGGCGCTCATGGCGGAGCAGCTCGGCGCCCCGATCTGCCTGCCCTCGCCCGCATGGGAGGGCGACGTCCTGTTCTGGCACGTCGTCGCGTGTCCCGTCGATCGCGCGGGAACGTGCGACGACGGAACGCTCGGCTGCGAGGCGACCATCGACTCGATCGCGCCCGTCATCGATTACGAGAACGGGAAGGCGCAGGCCGACATCACCGGGCACGCGGCGCTGCCCGTCGATCTGGGATCCGACGATTGCACGGCGAACATCACGCTGGCGGCGCGCGCCTCCATGGACGTCATCCTGGAGGACACGCAGTGGCCGGGCATCCGCCGCGTCGTCGACGTCCGGAACCTGGCGATTCAGGTCACCGGGTTCACGCTCGACGCTTCGGGCGGCGGCATGTGCGGCAGCCTCGATCTGGCCGAGAGCACGATGCGCGACACGCTCCAGGACGAGCTCGACGCGCGCGCGCCCGAGTTCGAGGCGCAGATCGAGGAGGCGCTCGTCGGACAGTACCTCTGTCCGTGAGCGCGGGCCCGGCCGGCGCCCGGGACCGAGGGCCCGGCACGCGCCTCCCGATGCCTACTGCTCCGCGCCCATGAGGTGGCGCTCGGTGCGGTCCATGATGTCGCGGAAGTCGACGCCCCCGATGGCGCCGCCCTGCGGGTAGTCGCCCTTCAGCTTCACGACCCCGCGCCGAAGATCGGCCGACTGAACGCCGAGCGCGAGCGAGATCATCGCCTCGGTGAACGCCGCGAGGTGGTCGCAGGCTCTGACCGCCGCGCCGTCGACCGTGTTCCAGCGGTCCTCGTTGTGCGCGCCGGGGTCATCGATGATCTGCACCGTGCCGCCGGGGCGCACGCGGTTCTTGAACTCGCCCTTCCTGAGCGCGCCGCCTTCCTCGTAGAGCCCGAGGAGGTAGCTGAACTCGCCGCGCAGGTCCTCGGGCACGAGCGGCAGGATGTCGCGCGCG
Organism: Planctomycetota bacterium; assembly: GCA_041308205.1. Lineage (GTDB taxonomy): Bacteria > Planctomycetota > UBA8108 > UBA8890 > UBA8898 > UBA8898. Next base: position 3,628 of record JBFZCA010000380.1, read on the forward strand.
ACCATGTTCAGCTCGTAGTCGTCGATGAGGTCCTGCAGCCCTTCCACGGACTGCTTGACCGGCGAGATGATGTCGCGCGTCAGCGCCTCGGGCAGGTCGTGGAAGAGCGCGCTGTAGAAGGTGTTGACCGTGCGCGACGGGCAGGCGCCGACGGCCCGGCAGTAGAAGTACGCGAAGATCGCCACGATGAGCACGTGGCCGAGCACCGACGTCCTGGGAATGCGCGGCGTGTGCGCCCACCGGATCTGGAACCTGAGCCGTCCGTTCAGGTCGATGATGCGCGCGAGCGGCAGGTTGAGGCCGATCTCGAGCACGCCGCGGTAGTGCTTGTAGCGCTCGATCTCGCGCTCGACGTCCTGCCGCAGGCGCTCGGCATCGCGCAGGAAGGTGCTGCTCTGGTACACGATCGCGAACTCCCAGCGCGTCGCCATGTAGTGCGCGGCCTTCAGCAGCTCGCGCTCCTCGCGCAGGAAGCTCTCATCGGAGAAGTAGCGCTCGAGGCGCGCCAGGAACCCGCCGCCCTCGATCGCCGCGATCGAATCGCGGAGCTGCGCGATCACCCAGGCGTTGATCGCGGCCTCCTTCTCCTTGAGGACGCTCCTGAAGACATCGGGGCGGATGTCGGTCACGATGACGCGCCTGAGGAACTCGAAGATCCCGGCCTCGATGATGCCGAGGAAGTCGTACGGCCGCGGCTCGCACTTGGCCAGGAACCACGCGATGATGCACTTGTGGGCCTGCTTGTCGAGCTCGACCAGGTCCACCATGCGGGGGTAGTCGTTCCAGCGCTCCATGGACGCGGCGTCGTAGAGAATCCGGATCAGCTCGGGCGTGATCCACGGCGCGGGCGGTTGCTTACCTGAGCGGCGCATAACCCCAGCCCCGCAGCACCACGGTCTTGATCTCGAACGGCGTGAAGTCGAGCGTGAGAAGATCGCCCTCGGTCGCCAGCGGCTTCTCGTTGCGCTCGAGCAGGTTCGTCTCGAACGCGCCGCGCAGGAACCAGTGCGAGAAGAGCTCCGCCGACACGGCGCGGCCCTCGGTCTCGACCAGGCGCAGGACCAGCCCGTCGCCGGACTCGGCCCGCTTCACCGCCGTGAGGGCGACGCTCGCGGGCGTCACCTTGAAGAACGACGTCTGGGGCGGCAACGCGCCGCCGTGCGGAGGCGCCGGCACCGCGATCGGCGGCACGTTGTACTCCTCCGCCCGGCGCTGCACGGCGCCATCCCGCCACGAGCCCAGATGCGGCAGCAGCGCGTACGGCACGAGGTGGTTGCCGCCGTCATCGCTGCGCGCGGGCGCTGTGGGGCTCCGGAGCAGGCTGAGCCGCATCGTGCCGCCCTTCTGGACATCGTGCCCGTACCGGCTCTGGTTGAGGAGCGCCATGCCCCGCTTCCCGTCGCTGATGTCGACCCAGGCGAGGGCGGGCCGCTCCAGTCCGTCGTTCGGCCGCGAGACCGCGCCGTAGGGCGCGCCCCACGTCGCGGCATCCGCCGCGACCGTCGTCGGGAACGCCGCCTTGACGAGCTTGCGCTCCGCGTTCCACTCGATGCTCGTCCTGAACTCGACCCACGGGATGCCGTCGGTCGCGTACACCTCGCGGATGAACGTCGTCCGCTCCCCGATGAAGCGGTTGCGCACGCGCAGGCCCACGCGGACCGGCCCCTTCTCGACGACCTGCACGCCGGATGCCGGGCCGAGCGTCCAGGACTTGCCGCTGAACTCGAGCCTCCCGTCCGAATCGCCCAGATCCTCGTAGATCTGGATCTGGTTGGCCGCGGCCGCGAGAACCTGCCAGGCAAGCGCGGAGGACTCGATCTGCGCCACATCGCCCGTCGCCGCGTCGAGCGTCACCTTGAACTGCGGCGTCTGCAGCGCGTTGTCCGCCGCGCTGCACGGGTTGCTGACCTCCTGCGGGCTCGGCACGAGCGAGTAGGTGCGGTAGCCGAACGGCGGCAGCTTCCTGGCGACGAAGAGCAGGTTCGTGGTCTCGGTCTGCGGGTCGTAGACGGCCTGCGTCCTGCTGAACGCCCCATCCCCGTCGCGCACGATCCACGCGGTCTTGGCGTCGGGCGACGGCACGTACACGGCGCCGTCGCGCTCCCAGCTCAGGGGGTTGAAGACCACGACCGGGTTCTGGAAGCCCGTCGTGTCGACGTGCAGCAGGAGCATCCTGAGCGCGTCGTTGAGCACCGGCCTGACCAGCTCCTCGACCTGGCCGTAGAGGGCGAGCGCGTCCTCGGCCGCCGCGGGAACGACGCGGCCGCCGAGAATCCCGTAGGCCTGGTTGAACAGCGTGTAGCGCCAGGCTCGCTCGAGCGCGTCCGCGGCGTACGGCTGGTAGCGCGAGGCCACGGACGCGAACTTCTCGGCGGCAAGCAGCATGTACTCGCACATGCGGTTGCGCTCCTTGATCTTGCCGAGCGTCGTATAGGCGCCGGGAAGCTCGAACCCGAACTCGCCGCGCACCGTGGGCAGCTTCCCGATCTCCTGGACGCACATGGCGCTGAACGCATCGGCGCGGCTGAATCCGATCTTGAGCGGCGCGGCGCCGAAGGCCGCCTGCATCTCCTCGATCTCCTTCTCGGCAAGTCCGCCGCCGTGATCGCCCGCGCCGGCGAGCAGGCACGTCTGGGCGATCCCTCCCGTCCGGAATCGATCGAGCGCCTCGGCGACGGCCTCCTGCGGGGTCCTGCCCGTGAGCGGGCGCACGGCGAGCACCGTGCTGCCGTCGATGCCTTCCCACACGAAGGCCGGCTGCGGGGCGCCGCGCAGAAAGACGTACGTGTCGATCTCGCTCAGGCGCAGGATCTGCGGCAGCGTCCAGGAATGCGCCGCCGCGCCGAGCGACCAGCAGATCCGCGGGCCCTGGCCGAGCTTCTCGCGCAGGAACTCCCTCCCGACCACGAACTGCCGGACGAGCGCCTCCCCCCCGGCGCACGCGCCGTCGAACTCGAGGTAGTTCCCGCCCGCGATCTCCATGCGGCCCGCCGCGACGAGCGCGACCACGCTCTTCCACAGCTCCGGCGCGCGATTCTCGAGCGGCTCCAGCAGCGGCACCTGCGCGATGCTGAAGGAATACGAGGAGAGCTTCTCGAGGTTGCGCACGGCGGCCGCCAACGCCGGGATGGCGCACTCCTCGATCGCCTCGGGATCGTAACGCCAGGCCCCGGCAAGCTCGATCGCCGCCTGCGGGATGACGTGCACCTGGATCGCCTTCTTCTCATCGGCCGTGGGCGCGGACGGCTCGGCCGCGACGCCGGCGGCAGGGGCGCCGCCGAGGACGGCGGCACAGAGGACACCGAAGCACCAACGCGCGTATGCACACATGCTCGCACCTCCGGGAAGTTGCACGGCACCCCTGACGGCGGCGTCCCGAGGAACGCAGCCGCCTTTATCTCAACACAAGGAATCGGCGCCCGCAAGCTACCGCGGGATCCCCGCGCGGCGGAACGCGAGGTACGGCAGGCGCGCGGCCAGCGCGTCCGCCCGGTCCCGGGCCTCCGCGAGCACGGCAAGAACGTCCCAGGTTCCGTCGCGCAACCGCCGCCTGACCGACTCGACCATCGCGAGGGGGTAGTTCCGCCGCCGGTGCTCGACGGTGCGCGCGGCCAGGTCGACCGCCAGCTCGGCGCGGGGATCCTGCCGCACATCGCCGATGAGCTTCTCGATGAGCTCGCGCGGCAGGCACACGCAGGCGATGCCGCAGGACGTCGCGTTGTCCAGGAAGATCTCGGCGAAGGACTCGCCGATCACCGCCGCGATGCCCCAGCGCTTGAGCGCCTGCGGCGCGTGCTCCCGCGACGAGCCGCAGCCGAAATTGCGGCCGGTGACCAGGATCTTCGCGCCCGCATGGCGCGGATCGGAAAACGGATGGCCGGGGTCCTTGCGGTCGTCCTCGAACGCGTGCTCGCCCAGCCCCGCGAAGGTCGTGCACAGCAGGAACCGCGCCGGAATGATCCGGTCCGTGTCGATGTCGTCGCCGCCCAGGGGAACGGCGCGTCCCGTCACGCGCTGAATCGACTGTGCCGTCATGCGTCCGCCCTCGCCATCCCTCTCACGTCCACGATCCTGCCCGCGAGCGCCGCCGCGGCCGCCATCGCCGGGCTCGCAAGCACGGTGCGCCCCTGCGGGTGGCCCTGCCGGCCCTTGAAGTTGCGGTTGCTCGTCGCCACGCACAGCTCGCCCGCCTGCAGGCGGTCGGGGTTCATCGCCAGGCACATCGAGCACCCGGGAAGACGCCACTCGAACCCCGCCTTGCGGAAGACATCGGCCAGCCCCTCGGCCTCGGCCTGCGCCGCCACGCGCTCCGAGCCCGGCACGACGAGCGCGCGCACGCCCGGCGCGACCGTGCCGCATCGCGCCACCCGGGCCGCGAGCCGCAGATCGCTCATGCGGCCGTTGGTGCACGAGCCGATGAACACCACATTCACCTTGGCGCCGGCGAGGGGCTTGCCGGGCGTGACCCCCATGAAGGCCTGCGCCTCCTCGGCCTGGCGCCGCTCGGGCTCCCTGAACGAGGAAGGGAGCGGCACGATCTCGTCGATGCCGATCGCCTGGCCGGGCGTGATGCCCCACGTCACCATGGGCCCGAGGCCGCCGACATCGATCGCGACCTCGTCATCGAAGGTCGCATCGCGGTCGGACGCCATCGTCCGCCACCACGCGACCGCCGCCGGGAAGTCGTCGCCGCCCGGCGCGTAGGGCCGGCCATCGAGGAACGCGAACGTCTTCTCGTCGGGGTTGCAGTACGTGACGCGCGCGCCGCCCTCGATGCCCATGTTGCAGAGGGTGAGGCGCTCCTCGATCTCCATGCCATCGACGACCGGACCCGCCAGCTCGTACGCGAACCCCACGCCGCCCTTGACCCCCAGCGTGCGGATGATGTGCAGGATCACGTCCTTGGCCGCGACCCAGGGGCCGCGCTCGCCGGTGAGGACGATGCGCCTGACCTTGGGCCGCCGCGCGGCGAGGCACTGGGTGGCGAGCACATCGCGCACCTGGCTCGTGCCGATCCCGAAGGCGACGGCGCCCAGCGCGCCGTGCGTGCTCGTGTGGCTGTCGCCGCAGGCGATCGTCATGCCGGGCTGCGTCAGGCCGAGCTCGGGCGCGACGACGTGGATCACGCCCTGGCTGCCGCAGCCGGGGCCGAAGAACGCGATCCTGCAGGCGGCGGTGTTGTCCTGGATCGCCGTGAGCATCTCCTCGGCGAGCGGGTCGGCCAGCGGCCGCCGCACGCCGTCGGTCGGCACCACGTGGTCGGCGACCGCGAAGGTGCGCTCCGGGCGCCTGACCTTGAGGCCGCGTTCCCGGAGCTCCTCGAACGCCTGCGGGCTCGTCACCTCATGGATGAGATGGAGCCCGATGAAGAGCTGGGTCTCGCCGCTCGGCAGATCCCGGACGCGATGCAGATCCCATACCTTGGCGAGCAGGTTCGTGCCCATGTGCGAATCCTCGCGGAACGCCGGCCGGGCCCGGTGCGAGCCCGCGGGGCCCGCCGCCGTTCGAACGGGCCCGGCGGACCGTGCGGCCGGCCAGGGAACGCGTTATTATATCGTCTTTCGTCAGAGGAGGAACCCATGCAGTCGCGCCAGCTTCCCATCATCGCGGTCACGCTCGGCGAGCCGGCGGGCGTCGGCCCGGAGATCGTGCTCGGGGCCGTGAACGATCCCGCCGTCAGGGCCGCGGCGCGGTGCTTCGTCATCGGAGAGGAGCGCGCCCTGCGCGCGGCCGCCGATACGGTCGGGCGCGACGTTCGGATCGAGCACGCCGCGGACCCTGCCGCGGCAGCCTTTCCCGACGGCGCGATCACGCTGTCGGACACGGCGACGCTCGCGGCTCCCGTTCCGTGGGGCCGCATCACGCCCGAGGGCGGCGCCGCCTCCTTCGCGGCGATCAAGGAGGCCTGCCGCCTCGCGAGCGAGGGCAAGGTCAGGGCCGTGGCGACGGCGCCCATTCACAAGGAATGCCTCAGGGCCGCCGCGGTGCCGTACATCGACCACACGGCCATGTTCTCGGGCCTCACGGGCAGCGCCGATGTCATGACGATGTTCGCGACGGGCGCGCTCAGGATCATCTTCCTGACGCGGCATCTGGCGCTCCGTGATGTGCCGCCCGCGATCACGATCGATGGCGTGCGCAAGGGGCTCATCGCCGCGGTGCGCCACCTGCGCTCGCTCGGCTTCGCGCGGCCGAGGATCGCCGTGGCCGCGCTCAACCCGCACGGAGGCGAGCACGGCCTTTTCGGCACCGAGGAGGAGGAGATCATCGCGCCGGGAATCCGCGCGGCGGCCCCCGACCTTCAGGCCGACGTCGCGGGCCCGATTCCCGCCGACGCGGTGTTCCACAAGGCCGCGACGGGCGCCTATGACGCCGTCCTGTCCCTCTACCACGACCAGGGCCACATCGCCGCCAAGACGCTCGATTTCCACGGCACGGTGAGCTTCACGCTGGGGCTGCCCTTCCTGCGCACCTCGGTCGACCACGGCACGGCCTTCGACATCGCCGGCAAGGGCATCGCCGATGCGCGCGGCATGAAGGCGGCGATTCTGGCGGCCGCGAGCTTCGCGGCGTCCTATCGGGCGGCGGCGGCGCGGTAGCGGTGCGGCCCGGCGGTCCGGCCGTTGGACCGCGGGTCGACGGATGGCAGAAGCAGGATTCTGCTCGGGGCGCTCTCCGGGATGCCGGACAAGGCCGGAGGGCGGTCGGTGTCGATGTTCCTCGACTTCGTCTTGCTGTCACGGCCGTTGGTCCGGCAAATGGACGACCGGCCGTGACACCCACTCCCTATGGGTGACAGGGAGAGTCATGAGCCGCTGCTTGACGCCGGATTCTGGATGCCAGAAAGCACCACTCCGGGCGCTCCACCGAACCAAGTAACTCGATTCGAGATCCCTTTCCCAGTTGCCCATAGGTTGTGGCGCACGGTTCCCCACTGCCCATGGGAGCACGGAGCAGGAGGCGTACAGGTTCACATCGCGAACCTTCAGGTCGCACCCGACGGCGAGATGCCCACACAAGCTGCGGGGCTCAAGCCAAAGCAAATGGAACCACTCTGCCCGGAAACGACGCGCTAACCTGCGCAAGCACTGCGGTGCTACCGCTTCACTCGCAGAGGCTGTCCCTGCAGTCCAGCGTATCGCCCTGTGGATCTGGACCGCATTCGCTCGGTGGCGGCAACGGCGGCTTCACGCCGCTGCCGAAGAGGAAGCTCAGCACACGGATTGCGTCGGCGATATTCACGGTTTCGTCGTCGTTCGCGTACCCGCATCCATGCAGGGCAATACACGCCCCTGAGCAAAGAGGTTCTGAAGGATCGTGATAGCGTCCGCGATGTCCAGCGCGCCGTCCTGGTTGGCATCGCCGCGAATGAATGCCCTCCCAAACTTGATCCAGCTCAGCGGGTTGTAGCAGATGTAGAGCCTCTCGTTGCCGTTTGCAGCCAGGAGATCCTCGTGACCATCTCCGTTCACGTCGCCCAGTGCGTGAAACGACTTCGGGAACCCTAAGTAGCTCCAAATACTGAGTTTATC
>JBFZCA010000381.1:0-3058 GCA_041308205.1 Planctomycetota bacterium
CTGTCGTTCTCGGGGTGCTCCTCGCGCCGCCGCGCGCGGGCAACGAGGTAGATCCGGCCGGGGGCATCCGAGAGCAGCCGGTCGCGGCTGCCCGACCTGCGCCGCGCGCCGAGCCGGCCGCCAAGGATGCCGCCGCGGTCTCCGAGGACTCCCCGCTCCCGGAAGGCGCGAACGAGATGGTGGCGAAGATCCTCGCGTCCATCCCCGCGCCCGCCGTCGCGTCCGGGTCGGGGGCCATAACGGGGGTCGTTCGCACCGAGGACGGGGCGCCCGTCGGCGGCGTCCTCGTGCGCGGCGTCCAGACGAGGCGCTACGAGGGCCCCGCGAGGCGCTTCAAGAAGGACCGCGAGCCGGGCGATGCGGAGATCGAGCGGCAGGTCTACGCGATGATCGAGAGCCACAAGCAGCGGGAAGTCACGGCCGTCGAAGCGCACACGGCGGCCGACGGCGCCTTCGTGCTCGAGCACCTGGCCGACAGCCCGTACTCGATCGCGGCCTACTTGAAGGGCTACAGCATCCAGCCGCTGCAGGGGCAGAACATCCACGGCGTGAAACCCGGCGGCTCGGTCGAGTTCGTCGCGCGGCCGCTGGTCGAGGTCGCGGTCAATGTCCTCCTCCCCGACGGCAGCCGCGCCGCGAAGGCGACGATCAGGTACGAGCAGGGCTCGGAGAACTTCACCTACTCTTCGGGAGAGCAGTGGGTCGCCGATGACCCCGTGATCCAGGTGCACCCCGGCACCTACACGCTGCGCGCCGTCGCCACCGAGGGAGAGATGTCCGAGGGCGAGGAATACCGATCCGACCCGCAGGAGGTGACGATCGCGGCAGGCGTGCAGCCTCCGGCGCTGGCGTTTCAGCTCAAAGGTCGGCCCGGAATCAAGGGAAAGCTCATCTTCCCGAAGGGCGAGGAGATCCGCTCTCCCAACGTGACGGTCGTGCGGTCCCCCGACGGGTCGCTGCCGAGCATCCAGAAGATCCGCGAGGAATCCATGCGCGGCAGGAGGTTCTCCTTCGAAGGGCCGGGGTTCAACGCGCCGTCGAGCTTCTCGTTCACCGACCTCGCCGCCGGCACCTACGCCCTCGTGTATCTTCGCACGTACCAGGGGCCTATCGCCGCCGCCGAGCTCGTCGAGGTGAAGGACTCGACCGTGTTCAAGGATCTCGTCGTTCCCCCGCTCGAGCGCGGCGAGTACGCCATCGTCTGGGTGTACGGGCCGAACAGCGAGGTCCTTCGCGATGTCAACCTCTCGACCAGGTACCAGTCGAAGAGGGGCAGCGGCGGCGGGGGCGGCGAGTTCATCCGCCGGCCCGACGGCTCCTCGTGGGTGCTCAATCCGGTCATCGACCAGCAGGACGAGAGCGCCGGCGAGGACGCGCGCTACTACATCGTCGCGAATTCCAGCCGCTACGGTCAGAAAGAGGCCGAGTATCGTCCCGGCGAGGGCTCGGAGGTGACGATTCAGTTCAGCGAGCCCGCCGTGCTCGAGGTCTCGATCTCGGGCTACGTGGGAAGCGGACACGAGGGCGCCATCAGCCTCTCGCTCAGGAAGCAGCGCGATGACGAGGGCATGGAGGGGCGATACTCCGGCGTTTCCTTCGGTTTCGAGCAGCTCGACGCGGAGGGACGGCAGACCTTCCAGAAGATCGAGCCCGGCGCGTACGACATCGTCGTCTCCGTGATCTCCGAAGGCCATCAGAGCCTCGTCTGGGATCACATCCCCGTGACGCTCAAGCCCGGAAAGAACGCGCTCGCCGTGCCGATGCCGCCGCTTTCTGCGCTGACCGTGATCTGCGATGAGGCCGGAGCCGACACTCGCCTGAGCCTCGGACGGCTCTCGACCGACGGCGAGACCGCGAGCTCCAGCCGGCGGCTCGACAGCGATGGAAGAGCCCAGTTCACGCGGCTTCCGCCCGGCGACTACGTCGTCAGGACGTACGGCTCGAAAGGCGGCGGCGAGATGCGAGTGACGCTGCCGGGGCCGAACGAGCTCCGATTCGAGGCCAGCCCGCATGCCGCGTACTTCGTGCAGCTCCGGAGCAAGACCGGGTACCTCGCGGCCGCGGGCCTCCAGGCGGGCGACATGATCATCGGCGCCGATGGGGAGGAGTTCGCGGGCGAGGAAGCGCTCCGGTCTCTCCGGAAGGTCGCCCCCGACACGGCCGAGAAGACGCTCATCGTCGTTCGCGGCGGCCAGAGGCTCTCGATCGCCGTCGATCCCAAGAAACTCCAGGACTCCAAGGATCTGGGAGGCTACCTCAGGGAGATTCCGCGCTGACGTCCGCGTGAACCGACCGGCGCCGCGCCTCGCCCGATCAGCGTGTGCATGCGCGCCGATCGAAGCGCGCCAGCGCCTCGTCGAGCTGATCCTCGGTCAGCCGCGCCTCCAGGACCAGCCTGAGCCCGACCGCCATGAGACCCGCGGCGATATCCTCCCTGTCGAGCCGAAGCCGCGCCGCAAGGCCGCCGAACCCATCGGCCGCGGCGCGCGCCGCCCGCGTGAACCGAACGGCCGATCCGCGCGGGCCGCCCCAGGCCGCGAACAGCAGCAGGTCCTCGCACGGCGACCCGCGATGCGCGTACTCCCAGTCGATGACGGCGAAGCCCCCGCCCGTCCACACGAAATTGCCGGCGTGAAGGTCGCCGTGGACGATCCTGAAGCGGCTCTCCTTCCCGCAGCGGTCGACCCACGCCAGATACCTGGCCGCAAGTCGCGGACCGCTGCCCCCCAGCTCGCCCAGCTTGCCCGCCACGAACCGGTCGTGCGCATCGGTGTCGAGAAACGGCGGAAGCTCGATTGCGGAGAGCGCCTCGACGAAGGCTTCCGCATCCGCGCGCGCGGGCTTTCTGCCGCGCGAGGGCTGCCACCTGTAGTACAGGGCCCTACCGCGCGGCGAGTCCGTCCGCGCATACGGATACAGCACCCAGCGGTCAATGGCCCGGCTGCGGCGGCCTTCGAAGTGATCGAGCAGCGCCGCCTCCGTCGCCGCGGCCTTGCCCGTGTCCGTGAAGCGCACCACCGTATGGGGCCGCGGCGCGCCGCGCTCGAACAAGAGCGCC
>JBFZCA010000382.1:0-5599 GCA_041308205.1 Planctomycetota bacterium
AGTCGACGTAGGTCTTGGCGTTCGGAAACTTGCGCGCGGCCTCGGCCAGGTGGTTTTCGTTGATGTCGCAGAGCGCGACGACGTTCTCGCTCGACATCCCGCCCTGGTGCGACTGGCCGCGCCCCCAGACGCCGATGAGGGCGACGTTCAGCCGGTCGCTGGGCGCGCGGCCGGCGGCAAACGCGCTGCCCGGGATGGCGAGCAACCCTGCTCCGGTGACGGTCGTGGTCTTGAGGAATCGACGTCGGTTCATGGCGCTGCGCTCCTTTCGCACGTGAGGGTCGGGCCTCGCGCGGGAACGCCCGCCCGTTCGGGGTGTCCGCTGCGCAACAGGCTCGACAACGCGCTCAATTATGTTCGACGCGCGCGGCGGGGTCAATGGAGCCGGGGCGGCGGCGCGCTCCTACTCGGGCAGCACGATCTCGTGCGCTTCCTCGACGAAAAACGATTTGCACGCTTCCCAGTCGAACGGCTCCCGCATCGCGGGCAGCGGCTCCGCCTCGGCATCCTCGAAGTACGTGAGGCTCTTGAGCACGTGGTAGAGGTTCACGCGTCCCTCGCCGTACTTCTCCGGCAGAAGGTCGATGCACTCGCGCAGCGTCGGTCCGCGCTGCAAGATGCACCACAGGTCGACGAAATCCCTGCGGCGTCCTCGATCGGCAATCGCCATGAGCTTCATGAGCGCGATGTCGACGATGTCGGCGATCGCGAAGAAGCGATACGGCGCCGGCGGGCGCAGGAAGCCGAACGACACCCGGAAGAAGGAGAGCTTCACGCCGCCGACGAGCACGTTGAGCGTGCGCGCGTCGTGGTTGAGCGTTTCACACTCGCCTGCGCGCTCGAGGATGCGCGCGAGCTCTCTCATGTCGACGGCGTTCGATCTGAAGAAATCGAAGTCGCCCGACAGGCGGTGGCCGAGGCGCAGCGCGAGCCCCGTGCCGCCCGCGAGCACCCAGCCGCGCAGCGCAGCGCCGCGCCGCCGCTCGAGCGCCGCTAGGAGTTCCAGGCCGTGCGGGGGAATGACTTCCTCGTGCATGCGACTCCTTCCCGTTCGAGGATGCGGCGCCAGAAGCACTCCGTCTTGGGCGATGAGAAGCGCGCCCGTGCCGTTTCTTCGAGAAAGCGGCGCCGGCCCCAGATCGCAACGAGAAGCGCGATGTCGTCGAGCGTGCCGTGGTCGAGGACGCGCGCCACGACCCACTGCGGGTAGCGTTCCAGGTCGCCGGCGCCGAGCGGGCGATCCCAGAAGAGACGGCCGAGCCGCGCGATCTTCGCGGCGAGCGGAGCGTCCAGCCGGCTCGCGTTCTCGGCGACCTTCCGCACCATCGAGGTTCCTCTCCGGCGGCTGGGGACGCCGCGGCTGCCGCGCACGTTCCCGGGAAAGGCAGGGACGCCTCCCGGAACCGCCGCTGTATGCTAACTGACGGCACGACGAGGGTCAACGCGCATCCGGATGTGTGCTTCGCGCGCCGGCATCTTGTGATCCTCCATGCCGCGACGATAGGATGCGAGCATGTGGCGAATGTGCGTGCCTGCGTTCATCGCGGGGCTGTGCGGGTGCCGGCAGGCGGAGGAGCGGGGTGACCGCCGGCTCGAACCGTGGGAGACGGTCTCTCGCTTCGTCGAAGTCGAGGGGCACCGCCTCCATGTCGCCCGGACCGGGGCCGGCCGTGACGTGGTGCTGCTCCACGGTCTCGGCGACTCGAGCGTCGGGTGGCGATTCGTTGCGCCCGACCACGCCGCCATGGGATATCGCGTGAGCGCATGGGACGCGCTCGGTGCGGGGCAGTCCGACAAGCCCGCGGATGCCGACCTGACGCTGCCGGCGCATGCGCGGCGGCTCTTGTGCCTTCTCGACAGGCTGGAGATACGCCGCGCCGTGCTGGTCGGCCACAGCCTGGGCGGCGGGCTTGCGCTGCTCGCGGCGCAGATGGCGCCCGAGCGGTTCGACGCGCTCGTCCTGCTGCAGCCGGCGGCGTATCCCGAAGCCGCGGAGCAGGACCGCTGGTTCTGGGACGCGCCGCTTCTCGCCGACGTCGTGCTCGGCGTCCTGCCGTCCGGGTACATCGCGCGCTACGGCCTGAAGCAGAACTTCGCGGACCCCGCGCGCATCCCGCCCGAGCTCCTCGACCTCTACACGCGGGAGGCGCGCCGGCCGGGTGCGATCGCCGCGTTCAAGAGCCAGGAGCGGCAGCTCATCTTTCCGGACGTGGAGCGCTGGATACGGGGCTACGGGGGCATCCGCTGCCCGGTGCTCATCCTCTGGGCCGAGAAGGACAGTCTTCTTCCGCCCGGAGACGGGCAGCGGCTCGCCGCCGCCGTTCCCGGCGCGCGGTTGATCAGGATTCCGAACTGCGGCCATTCCCCGCAACTCGATGCGCCCGCGCGCGTGCGCGCCGAGCTCGGGGCGTTCCTGGAGGACGTTGCGCCCCGCTGACCGCGCGCCGCTACTCGCCGAGAGCTTCCCTGCAGAGTCTGCGCGCCTGGCAGACCGCGTAGAGCGCTAGCGAGAGCAGGCGGAAGCGGATCGTGCCGCCGCCGGGCGTGCGAGTCTCGGCTCCGAGCAGCGAGTGGGTGCCGGTGTTGAAGCGCAGCCCGAAATCCCGCCGCTTCTCGCGCAGGAACACGTGCAGGCTCTTGAGCGTACCGGTCTTGCCGGCCTTGACCTCGATGGGGATGACGCGTTCCCCGAGCGTCATCAGGTAGTCTACCTCGGCGTTCGACTGCTTCTCCTCCCGCATCCAGCAGTAGAGCTCGGGCTCGTCGTACCACTCTCCGGCGTGGAGGAGGTGCTGTCCGATGAACTGCTCGCAGACCGCGCCGCGATTGACCGCCATGACGCTTCCCGCCGCCTCGATGTCCAGGACGCTCAATCCGCAGCTCCGGCAGAGCAGGCCGACGTCCATGCACAGGACCTTGAACGCGCGGTCATCGGCCTCGGCGCCGAGCGGCGCGCCGTTGGCCGCGCTGTGGCGGACGCGGTGGGCGATCCTGGCCAGGCAGAGCCTGTGCAGGGCCGCGCCGAGCTCTCGCGAACGGTCGTCCCGGCTGACCCGGCTGTACATGAACTTGTCGCCGACCATGCGCGGGATTGCCATGAAGACTCGTTCCATGCGCTCTCGCTCGGCTCTCGTGCCATACTTGGCGAAGTCGTCCCGATACGTCGAGACGATGCTCTGGCGCGTCGCCTCGCTCTCGCGATGGCTGCCGGATCGCACGAAGGCCTCGATCGATGCGGGCATTCCTCCGATGACGAGGTACTGTGCGACCAAGCGCATGAGCTCCGCGTGGATGGCGTCCGGAACGACCATGCCGAGGGACAGCTCGCAGAGGAAGTCCCTGAGCTTCCCGTGCCCGACGGCGAGGAGGTACTCCTCGAAGCTCATGGGCCCGAGGTGCAGGTACTCGATTCTGCCGACCGGCACCGAGAACCCCCGCTCCCTGAGCGCGAAGTCGAGCAGCGATCCGGCGGCGATGACGTGCAACTGCGGCATGCGTTCGTGGAAGTACCGCAGGCAGGCAAGGAGCTCGGGCGCGGCCTGAATCTCGTCGAGAAAGAGCAACGTGCGCCCCGGCGTCACCGATGTCCCGTAGCGCGCCTCGAGCAGCGGCACTATCGCCGCCGGATCCTTCGAGGCGAACAGGGAGGCCGCGTCGGGCTCCGCTTCGAGATTCACCTCGAGCAGATTGCCGAAGGCCTGATCCGCCAGCATTCGCACCAGGTAGGACTTCCCGACTTGCCGCGCGCCGCGCATGACAAGCGGCTTGCGGCTCGTACGGGTCTTCCATTCCTTTAGATACTCGAGTGCGAAGCGATGCATTCGAAAGCCCTCTGCTGGACAAAAGACACCCGTATTATCGCCATAAAACGGCTAAAAGTAAAGGGTCTTTTGGCCTTATCCCCAATCGGCGCGGAAAGTGTCGCGCGCAGAGCGTGTGGAGTGCTCCGGTCTGCGCCTCGGTTGCACGCCCGCCCCGGCCGGCAAGTCTGCCGTCTCAGTCGTGCGCGCCGCTCCCCGCCGGCACGGCCGCCGCCGCGGGCGCGGGAAGCGCGCCGCGCCAGCCCCGGCGCAACTGCGCCGTGAGCCGCTCGACAAGCTCCGCATTGGCGGGAACGCCGGCCACGTTCACGTTCTCCTGCGGATCGGTCGCGTGGTCGTAGAGCTCCACGGCATCGACCTTGCTCGGATCCTTGCGGTCCCCCCAGACGGTGAAGCGGTAGCGGTCCGTGCGTATCGAGTAGCCCATGAGCGGCTTGCCGCGCGCACTGCGCGGGTACTGGCTGAAGGCGGCCGCCTTCCACGGCCGGCGCGGGTCGGCGAGGACGGGCGCGAAGCTCGCGCCTTCGAGGTGCGCGGGCAACTTCAATCCGGCAAGGTCGGCGAGCGTGGGATAGATGTCCACGAACTCGACGAGCGCATCGGTGCGCACACCCGCGTGCCGCGTTCCGGGCACGGCGACGATCAGCGGGGCGTTGGCGTCGTTCTCGGCGTTGCTGTGCTTGCACCACGCATCGTGCTCGCCGAGCTTCCAGCCGTGGTCGCCCCACAGGACCACGATCGTGTTCTCGCGCAGGCCGAGCCTGTCGAGCGCGTCGAGGACCTTGCCGACCTGGGCATCCATGTAGCTCACGGCGGCGTAGTATCCGTGCTTGAGCTGCCGCGCGTAGTCGCCGGGAATCGCGCCGGCCGGCACGCCGTGATAGGAGCGCAGCTCGCCGCCGGGCAGGATTGCGTACTCGGGCGCATCCTTGGGCCTGAAGGGATTGGGCGCGAGCTCGATCCGCGCCGGGTCGTAGAGATCCCAGTACTTCTTCGGCGCGACGAAGGGCAGATGCGGCCGAATGAACCCGACGGCGAGGAAGAACGGCGCGCGCTTCGCGGCCATCTCGTCGAGCGCCGCCACGGCGAGGTCGGCCAGCTTCCCATCGTGGAAGGCGTCGTCGGGCACGTCCGCCGCCTCGAACGCGGGTCCGCGCGGGCCGCGGGCCGCGGGCGTTGCGGCTCTCTTCTTCTTCTTTGCGCCGGCCGCGCCGCCGTCCGGCTCGGTTTCGACCGCGCGCCGGGTGAGCGCAATGTTCTCCGCGAGCCCGTACTGGGGCGCCTTGGGCGCCTGCCACGGCACCGACCACGTGGGCGCGTCGTTGAAGCCGCCGTGATAGATCTTGCCCATGCCCTGCACGAACCAGCCGTTGTCCTTGAAATGCTGGCCGAGCGTCACGACCTCGGGGAGCGCCTTGCGGAAGTGAGTTTCCAGGTCCCACACCTTGGTCGTGTCGGGGCGCGCCCCGGTCATGAGGCTCGAGCGCGACGGCGAGCACACGGCCTGCTGGCAGTACGCGCGGTTGAAGACCATGCCGCGCGCGGCGAGCCGGTCGATGTTCGGGCTGTGAATGTGCGTGCAGCCGTAGCAGCCGAGCTCCGGCCGCAGGTCGTCGACGGCGATGAAGAGAACGTTCAGCCGCGCGCCGTCGCCCGGCGTCGCCGCCGGCGGCGAGGGGAGTTCGGCGCGCTTCGCCGCTTTCTTCGCGGCGCGCGCGGCGGGGCGCTCGCCGGGCGTGTGCGGCGCCGGCATGGGCGCGTTGACCGCCGTGCGCCAG
>JBFZCA010000383.1:0-13045 GCA_041308205.1 Planctomycetota bacterium
GCTCGGCGGCATCCTGCGGCCGCCGAACGGGCATGCGTCCGGGACGCGCGTCCGGCCGCTTGCGGCCGAACGGAAAGAAGTCGAATAATCTCTTGACCATGGCGGCGCACCTTCATCCTCGCAAGGCATCCATTGTAGACGGGCGCATTCCGCGCAACAAGGCGGATGCACGATCGAGGGCATCGCGCTTGACTCGCGCGCTCGCGCGGGTAGACTCTTCTCTTTCCGAGGAGGCCCCGGCCGTGAGCACCGTACCGACCCACCTGTCCCAGCTCCGCGCCCGTTCCGATCCGGGCGACGACTACAGCCCCGTGCCGCCCGGCTACACGCCGGGCAGGACCAAGTACATCGTCATCACGGGCAGCGTCATGAGCGGCCTGGGGAAGGGCATCTTCTCCTCGGGCCTGGCCCGGCTGCTCGAGGACTGCGGGCTGCGCACCAACCTCATCAAGATGGACGGCTACTTCAACGAGGATGCCGGGACGCTCAGCCCGTACCGGCACGGCGAGGTGTTCGTGCTGGACGACGGCACGGAGTGCGACATGGACGTCGGCACGTACGAGCGCTTCGTCAACAAGAACTTCTCGAGCCTCAACATCTTCACCAACGGGCGGCTCACCCACCTGGTCCACGAGCTGGAGCGCAGCGGCCGCTTCGCAGGCTCCGATGTGCAGTTCTACCCGCACGTCACGGGCGAGGTGATCCGGTTCGTACGGGAATCCGCGCTCGCCTACACGGCCGATGTCACGCTGGTCGAGATCGGCGGCACCGTCGGCGATGAGGAGAACCGCGCCTACATCACCGCCATGGGCGACCTGGCCTACCGCGAGGGCGAGCGCAACGTGTACTTCATCAACCTGGTCTGGATCATCGAGGCCGCGCACCTCAGGGAACAGAAGAGCAAGGCCGCGCAGCACGGCACCGCCCTGCTCATGCAGATGGGCATCAAGCCCCACATGCTCGTGTGCCGGGCCGAGCACGAGATGCAGGCCGGCGTGCAGCACAAGCTCGCCGACCGACTCCGCATGCCGCGGGAAAACGTCATCGATCTGCACAATCTCGAGACGATCTACCACGTGCCGCAGCACCTCCGGCGCCAAAACGTCCACAGGATCGTCCTGGACTGGTTCGGCATGGGCGACCGCGCGACCGGCCGCGAGAACCAGGCCTGGGCGGGCTACGTGAAGAACTTCCTGGCGCCCGAGGGCGAGGTGCGGATAGGCCTGGCGGGCAAGTACATGGGGCCGCGCGACACGTACGCGAGCATCCACAACGCGCTCGAGCACGCGGGCACGCACTTCCGCACGCGGGTGCGCGTCGTGGATGTCCCCACCGACCAGATCGAGGACGGCCCCGCCCGCGAAATCGGCGAGCGCGCCGCGGCGCAGCTTCGCGACCTGGACGGCATCCTGGTGCCGGGCGGCTTCGGCACGCGCGGCGTCGAGGGCAAGATCGCGTGCATCGGGTACGCGCGCGAGCACGGCCTGCCCTTCCTCGGAATCTGCTACGGATTCCAGGCCGCGATCATCGAATTCGCGCGGGCGACGCTCGGTCTCGCGCGGGCCCACACGACCGAGATCATCCCCGACACCCCCGATCCGGTCATCTGCCTTCTGCCCGAGCAGTACGCGGTCGAGGGCATCGGCGGGAACATGCGCCTGGGGAAACGCCGGGTGGAGCTGCTCCGCGGCTCGCTCGCGGCGAGGCTCTACGGCGGCGATGAGGCCTTCGAGCGCTTCCGCCACAGGTACGAGTTCAACCCGGCCTACCGCGAGCGCTTCGCCGAGAAGGGCATGGTGTTCTCGGGATGGGCGCCGGGCCAGCCCATCATGCAGGTCGCGGAGCTTCCCGGGCACCCGTTCTTCCTCGGAGTTCAGTTCCACCCGGAGTTCACGAGCCGCCCCGTGAGCCCGAGCCCCATCTTCGGCGGCCTCGTGAAGGCCTGCATCGAGAACGCGGCGCGGCGCTGACGGTTTCGGCGCCCGTGTCCGGGTCGGCGGTCACGGGGCGAAGCTGAGGTCGACGCGCCACACCGTCTGATTGAGACCCTCGCTGAGCGTGTGGAAGCCGAGGCCATCCCCGGTGAAGGCGATCGACTCGCCCTGCGCCTCGGAGGGGCTCGGGACCGCGCACGGGACTTCGCCGAATGCATCGGCGAGGGAACCTCCCGCGGGCCTGAGGAACATGAAAGCGCGCGAGTAGGTCCGGATGAGGATCTTGCGTCCATCCGGGGCGACGTCGCCGCCTGTCGCCAGCATGCTCCCCGGGAGGCTGCTCGTCCCGAACTGGAGGGAGGCGACCTCGACCAGCGTGATCGTCGCGCCGTCGGTCGGGCACGCCGCAAAGAACACGCGGGATCGACCGTCGCTCTCCTTGCTCACGATGTACACGTCCCCCGTCGCCGGGTCGACGAGGAGGGTCTCGGCATCATGCGGTCCGTCAGGATACACGAACTGGAACGAGTCGTAATCCGTCATCGTCACGCTCGCCGGGATGCCGTCCAGATCGATCATCGGTTCCGGGACGCGGTGGACCCAAACCGAAGTGCGCGCCCGCGCGTTATCGCCGATGTCCGCGATGTGGATCGCATACCCGCCTCCGGGACAGGGCCCCATGGCCATGTCCTCCCAGTCGCGGGCGCTCGCGCCGCCGAGGCTGACGATCGCGAGAAGCTCGCCGTCCTCGGCAATGCCGAAGAAACGGGCCGAGTCGCCCGAGTCGTTGTGGAGCCAGAGGACCGGCTGCGTCCGGCTCCACGCCAGGCCCGAACACTCGTTGATCCCGGCGTCCGCGACGATGCCGGCAGACAGCGGCCCAATGGCATTCGGGCAGATGAGCTCGGCCTCGCTGACAACGATTGCGACGGTTGCCGTGCCGGCCTCGCCGCTGGCATCGATGCAGGTGAGGACGACGGTGTACGTGCCCGCATCCTGGAAGGTGTGCGCGACGGAGAACCCGACGGCCGGCTCGCCGCCATCGCCGAAATCCCATGATGCGACGGCAATGACGCCGTCTTCGTCAAACGACTCGCGGGCATCGAAGTTGACGGTGAGCGGTGCGGGGCCGCCGGCGGGGTCGGCAATTGCGACCGCGCAGGGCGGATTGTTGTCCTCGACGACGATCGCCGACTTCTTCTCGACGAGTCCTCCCGTCGCATACGTGACGTTGAGCGTCACGATGAACCGCCCGGGGGTCTCATAGACGTGGAAGCTCTTCTCCCCGGCCGCCACGGCCGAACCATCGCCGAAATCCCACGCGATGCCGACGGCGCCATCGAGGAGGCGCGCCTCGAACACAACGCCCAGCGGAGCTTGACCACTCGTCGGGGCGGCGACGATCTGCGTGCCCGAAACGGCGCGGTCGCCCGACGAGGAACCGGAGTCGCCGCTCCCGCAGCCGGCCCACGGCAGCAGCAGAAGGCTGATCGCTGCGGTCACGACGTTCGTTCTGCCCATGACATCCGGCCTCCGGGAATCCAGCGATGCTCAAGACCCCTGCGCTGCAAATCCGGGACCGGCGGGAGGTCGCGCGCCGTGCGTAAAACAGCGGCCGGCCGGGTCGAATTGCGGGAGAGCCGCCCCGTTCTTACCCGGTACCGCGGGGCCGATCGCATCGAAGACGGCGAAGACCCCAGTCCGAAGCCAGGAACCGCCGCGCCGGGGCGGCGGCGTGGGCTGAGACCGCCCGGTTAATGATTGTGGGGACCGCCCTCACCCCCTACAATCGCATAGATGGACTCCGG
The DNA here is from genome assembly GCA_041308205.1 of Planctomycetota bacterium. Lineage (GTDB taxonomy): Bacteria > Planctomycetota > UBA8108 > UBA8890 > UBA8898 > UBA8898. The sequence continues at coordinate 3,743 of JBFZCA010000383.1, forward strand.
GCTGCGGCGTCCGAGACGGGGATGCAGAATTACTGCGGCTTCACATTAACGACAGGACGTATCATGAAACGAATCGCGGCCTTGTGCATGCTCTTCGGCGGGATGGCGTGGTCGATGACGATCACGGAAGTCCACTACAACCCGCCGGCGCGCGACGGAGACTGCGAATTCGTCGAGCTCTTCAACGAGAGCTGCACGGTCGCCGATCTGAGCGGGTTCAGGTTCGCGCGCGGCATCACGTACGTCTTTCCGAACGGGACCCACCTTGACCCCGAACGGTACCTCGTCCTCGCCGCCGATGCGGCCGCGTTTCAGGCACGCTACGGCTTCGCCCCGGACGGCGTCTACACGGGCCGGCTCGACTCGAGCGGCGAAACCATCACCCTGGAGAACGACGCCTGGTCCACCGACGCCTCCGGCGCCGACATCGACACCGGATGCCGCATGATCGACTTCACGTACAACGATCGCGGCAAGTGGCCGGCGGCCTGCGACGGGACGGGCCACTCGCTCAGCCTGCGGGACCCCTTTCTGGACCCCGACGATGCCGACAACTGGGCGCCCAGCGCCATCCTGGGCGGCACGCCGCGCGCCGCCAACGGGGCCGGGGAGGACGGGCAGACGGCGACATTCGTGGCCCAGGCAAGCACGTGGCGCTACCGCAAGGGCACGTCCGCGCCGCCGTCGAACTGGAACTCGCGCACGTACGATGACGGCGCGTGGTCGTCCGGCCCGGCGGGATTCGGCTACGGGGACAGCGACGACAACACCGTCCTGAGCGACATGGAGGATGGGTATCTCTCGCTCTACATTCGCCGCAGCTTCACGGTCGCTGACCCGACCGGCATACACACGCTCACGTTGGGAGCGTGGTACGACGACGGTTTCGTGGCGTACTTGAACGGCACCGAGGTCGCCCGCAGGAACGTCAGCGGGAACCCGCCCGCCTACGATGTCGCGGCCACCGCCAGTCACGAGGCCGGCAGTTGGGAGAGCATGGACATCTCGGGGAGCACGGGCTTCCTCGTTCCGGGCACCAACGTCCTTGCGGTCTGCGGTTTCAACCAGACCATCGACAGCTCCGATTTCTCGCTCGATGCGCGGCTCTCCGGCGAGCTCTCGTCGAATACCGCCGGCGCCGGCTCGGTCGTCATCAACGAGTGCCTCTACACGGGCTTCGCACGGCACTTCATCGAGTTTCACAATCTCGGCGACGTGGAGCTCGGCCTGGGCGGCTACTACCTGACCGACGACGGCAACGTGCTCGACAAGATGCGGATCGCGGACGGGACCTCGGTGCCCGCGCGCGGCTATCTCGCCATCTACGAGGATCAGCTCGCCTTCCCGCTCATGGTCGATGCCGCCCCCACGGGCACGCCGAACCTGCACATCATCCTCACGGCGCCGGACCTCTCGCGCGTGGCGGCGGCGCAGAGCTTCGATGCCGAGATCCAGGAGGGTCATTCCCGCGGGCGCTGGCCCGACGGACACGACGGGTGGTGGGAATGCGCGACGCCCACGCCCGGCGCCGCGAACCAGGTCGTGGTGGAGACGAACCTGGTCATCAACGAGATCATGTACCACCCCGCCGTTCCCGACGACCCCTACGACGCCGGCGACGGCGATGCCGACGACCTGGAGTACATCGAGCTCTACAACCGGGGCGGCGCGCCGATCGCCCTCACGGGCGTCCGCTTCGACCAGGGCATCGAGTTCTCGTTCCAGCCCGGCGCCGCGCTCGAGGCGGGACGGTACCTGGTGATCGCCCGCAACCCGACGCGCCTCAGGGAGATCTACGGCGAGGTGCCGAGCCTGTACGGGCCGTACGCAGGCAGGCTCGCCGACGGCGGCGAGCGCGTGCGGATCGTGGATGCGCTCGGCAACACGCTCGACGAGGTGCGGTACCACGACGGCGGCCGCTGGCCGCGCTGGGCCGACGGCGAGGGCGCGAGCCTCGAGCTCGTCGACGCGCGCCAGGACAACGCGCTCTGCACCTCATGGGAGGCCGGCATCAATCCCGGCGAGTGGGCCGAGATCATCTACACCGGCACGCACCGCAGCGTCATCGACAGCCAGGTCGGCGAGAACGAGTTCCAGTTGTGTCTCATGACCGCGGGCGAGATGCTCGTGGACGAGATCTTCCTCGGCGAGTCGCTGGCGACCGCCAACAAGATCACCAACGGCTCGTTCGACGCATCGACCACGGGCTGGGTGATCCAGGGCACCCACCGCGACAGCGTGCGCACCACCGCCGACAGCGCCGCGGGCGCCGGCGCGCTCAAGGTCGTCTCGACCGGCCGCGGCGACAACCGCTGCAACCGCATCGAGTGCAACACCCTGGCCCTCACGGCCGGCGCCACCTACTACGTGCGCTACCGGGCCAGGTGGCTGCGCGGCTCGAACATGCTCATGACGCGCACGCACCGGCACGGGGTCGTCAGAACGACGCCGATTCCGATGCCCCTGCGCATCGGCACGCCGGGCGCCGTCAATTCGGTCGTGCGGAGCGCCCAGGGGCCGGTGTACGACGACCTCGCCCAGTCGCCGGGGCTGCCCACGTCCTCCACGCAGGTCACGCTCACCGTCCGCGCGCACGATGCCGACGGCGTCTCGTCCCTGAGCATCCGGCACCGCGCCGACGGGACCGCCACGTTCGCCACGGCCCCCATGTACGACGACGGCGCGCACAACGACGGGCTGGCGGGCGACGGCGTCTACGGCGGCACGGCGCCGGCGTACGCGGCCAACACGGTCGTCCAGTTCTACATCGAGGGCTCGGACGATTCCGCCGCCCGCACCACGACGACGTTCCCGGCCGAGGGCGCCGCCAAGCCGTGGGTATGGATCGTCAAGGACTCGGTCTACACGGGCAGCCGCCAGTACTACCATCTCGCCATGAGCGCGGCCGACTACGCCATGCTGTCCGGCAGCGCGAGCCGCGGCGAGGCGATGTCCAACTACCTGTGGCCCGCATCGCTCGTGGCCAACGCCGAGCGCATCCACCACGGCATCGGCATCCGCTACCGCGGCAGCCCCTGGATCCGCCCCAGCAACCCCGAGGCGGGCTACCGCTTCCGCTTCAACCGGGACGATCTCCTCTACGGCATTCACTACGAGATCAACCTGGACCGCAACGACAACGACGGGACGCGGCAGAAGGACCGCACCGCGTCGTACATGATGCGCAAGCTCGGCGCTCCGGACCCGTACGTCAAGGTCCCCTACAACCGCGGCGAGTACATCGCCCTGCGCTTCAACAACTCCGACGAGGGCGGCTACGAGCAGATCCAGAAGCCCGACGGCGACTACCTCGAGTACTGGTGGCGCGGCAACGACAAGGGCAATCTCTACAAGGTCGACGACTGGTTCGAGTCCTTCAACGACGCGAATCCCGTGAAGATCCTCACCGCGAACCTCACCTACCGCGGCGAGAACAAGGAGACCTACCGCTGGTTCTTCGGCCTGCGGAGCAACGAGCAGATCGACGACTACTACCCGCTCATCGAGCTGTGCCGCAATCTCCAGCAATACACCCTCCTCGACCTGGACACCGCCGCGGCCGCGCTCATGGATGTCCCCGAGTGGGCCGGCGTTCTCGCGGTCCGGTTCTTCATCGGCGACTGGGACACGCTGGGCTTCGACCGCGGCAAGAACGCGTTCCTGTACTTCGCGCCCGGCGACCGCGCCAAGCTCGTCCCCTGGGATTCCGATCTCACGTTCCAGAGCGGCTACATCGGCGCCAAGCTCTACCCGGAGGCGGGCGGCGGCGACGCCTATTTCCCCAACATGGCCAAGGTCTTCCAGCGGCCGTGGGCCCGCCGGCTCATGAACCAGAACTACGCCTACATGATCGGCGCGGAAGGGCCCGCGAACCACGCGAACCTGGACTGGATCCTGGACGCCACCGCCGCCCAGGCCGGGCTGGGAAGCCCCATCGAGATCAAGAGCTTCGTGACCAGCCGCACCACCGTGGTGCGAGGATACCTGTCGACCGCCGCGTTTCAGATCACCGAGCCGAACGCCGGCGCGGATTTCACGAGCGCGTCGGCGCCGGTCGTGATCCGCGGCAAGGCATCGAGCGAGGTCGACCGCATCATCGTCAACGCCCGCGACGAGACGCCGTACGTGCGGTGGCCGGCGCTCGACACGTGGGAGCTCACGCTGCCGCTCGTGAACGGCTCCGTGAGGTACACGTTCACGGCCTACAACCGCGCCGGCAGGCAGATCGGCACCGATTCCATCCTCATCACCTTCAGCGGCCCCGTCGGGCCGCGGATCCTGGATTTCCAACCCGCGCGGGGGCTCACGTCGGGCGGCTACGAGATCACGCTCTCGGCCATGGATTTCTTCGAGCCCGTCCAGGTCAGCATCGGCGGCAACGCCTGCACGTCGTGCCGCGTCGAGGGCGGCCTGGTCAGAGCCGTCGTGCCGCAGGGCGCCGGCTTCGCCGCCGTGTCGCTCCAGAGCGGCAACGGCCTCTCGGACACGGCCGCGGAGCGCTTCTGGTACACTGCCCCGCCGCCGCCGCTGGGCATAAGCTTCATGCCGACGCACGGCTCGGCGACGGGCGGCACCGAGGTCACCATCCTCGGCTCGAACTTCGGCCAGGGAGCGCGGGTCTACTTCGGCGACCGCGAATCGCCGTCCGTGCTCTTCGTGTCGAAGCAGGAGCTCCGGGCCGCGACCCCCCCGCCGGCGGCCGGCATCATGCGGGTGCGCGTGAAGATCGTCAGTACGGATGGCCTGGTCAGCGTCATCTTCTCCCCCTACTTCGAGTACGATCCGGGGCCGCCGCCGATCATCACGGCCGTGTCGCCGGATGAAGGTTCGACGGGAGGAGGCACGGAGGTCGCCATCACGGGCGAGAATTTCGCGTCCGATGCCGCGGCGGTCGTCGTGCGCTTCGACACGGCGCTGGCGCACGTCCTCGAGGCGACCGCGACGCGGCTCAGGGTCCTCACCCCGCCGCACGCCGCGGGCACGGTCGGCGTCGAGGTCGTCAATCCCGATGGCGGATCCGGCCAGGCGGCCGGCGCGTTCGAGTACATCAGCGTGCCGGTGCGGGTCGATGCGTGCACTCCCGAGTGCGGGCCCGTGGGGGGCGGCAACGAGGTGTACATCATAGGCGACGGCTTCGCCGAGTCGTCGGTCGTGGTGCTGTTCGGCGTCTCCGTCGCCGACATCGTCTCCGCGACGGCGCGCGAGATCGTCGTCCTCGCCCCCCCCGGCACGGGCAGCGTCGCCATCGCGGTCTACAATCCCGACGGCCAGTACGCGATAGCTCCCGTCCAGTATGTCTACACGACCGACTGCCGGCCGGCGATCGAGTCGATCGAACCGGCGTCCGGCCCCGAGGAGGGCGGGACCGCGGTGACGATCAGCGGCCGCAATCTCTCGCCGCTGCCCGACGTCACCCAGGTGATGTTCGGGACCGGCTCGGCGGTGATCGTCGCGGGCGGCACGTCGCGCGAGGTCACGGTCCTGACGCCGCCGGGCTCGGGCACGGTCGACCTGCTGTACGTGAATCCCGACGGGAGCTTCGTCATGCTGCCGAACGCCTTCCGCTACGGGGCGGACATTCCCGCGGATCCGCTCTTCCTGCGCGGCGATGCCAACCGCGACGGCAAGCTCGATGTCGCCGATGCGATCAAGATCCTGTCGTACCTCTTCTCGTCCGACACCCTGAAGTGCCTGGATGCCGCCGACGTCAACGACGACGGGAAGATCGACATCGCCGATGCGATCAGGCTGCTCACGACGCTCTTCGGGGGCGGCGCGGCCCTGCCCCCGCCGTACGCATCTCCCGGCGTGGACGCCACCGCGGACACGCTGAATTGCGCCGAGTAGCGGCCGCGACCGGCACGTTCGCCGCGCGTACGCCAGCAAGCCGCGCGCGGGCTCGCGGGCCGCGTTCAGGCCCTCGTGAGGCTCAGCAGGCGGTGGTACAGCGCGGGCAGGGTGTCCTGGTGCCGCCCCTCGATGTGGAAGCCCTTCCCGCCGAGGCTCGCCGGACGCACGACGATGTTCTTCCACGGCCGGTAGTAAAACTCCGGCCGCACCTCGTCCGTCACCGGCGCCGTGCGGTACTCGCCGAGCGGGACGATGTCGAAGTTCGCGGTCGTCAGCCGCGCCGCGGGATGGCCGAGATTGCGCGCCACCGCGAGCGCCTTCAGGAAGACCTCGGGCCCCGTGACCGCGCTCCCGAAGTTGAGGAACACGCCGCCCGCGAGCATGCTCACCGTGCGGCAGTAGATCTTGAAATCGGCGCCGCTCGCCGCGCCGATGGCGGCGAAATCCGCCGCGGGGTGCTGGTGCACGATATCGGCGCCGATCGACACGTGGACGGTGAAGGGAACGCCCGCGCGGCGGGCCTGCCAGAGCAGCGACAGCTCCCGGTGCGGGAAACGCTCGGGGTGCGCATCGATGTACTCGCCGAGCGCGCGCCCGTAGCCCCGCGACGGGTCGGGCGCGAGCGCATCCTGCATCCATCGCCCCGTCTCCTCCCACATGCCGAAGGTGCCGCGGTCGATCCCCTCGGCCACCGACTCGCTCGTCGCGCCCAGCATCGCGAACTCGAAGTCGTGGATCGCGACGGCGCCGTTCCCGGCGATGTGGGAGACCAGGCCGCGGCGCAGGAGGTCGATGACGTACGGCGCCAGTCCCGTCTTGATGACGTGGGCGCCCATCGACCAGAGGAGCAGCGCCCCTGCGCGCGCCGCCGCCGCCGTGCGGCCGGCGAGCTCATCCAGCTCCGGATGCTCCCAGGCGGGCGGGGGCGCGGCGATGTCCGCGAGCGCCGCGGCGGTGACGAGGTTGCGCCGCGCCGCGACGGGGAAGGTCCTGATCGGGCCGAAGTCGAGCGGCGTGCCGAGCGCGCCGCGCTCTTCGCCGGGCATCGGCGCCACGGGCCTACTCCTCTTCCTTCTCCTTGTGGTCGACCTTCGAGCGCTCGACGATCTGCTGCTGGAGATGCGCCGGCACGACCTCGTAGCGGTCGTGCTCGATCTCGAACGTGCCCTCTCCTCCCGTGATCGACTTGAGGTCGGCCGAGTAGTTCTGGATCTCGGCGAGCGGCACCTGCGCCGTGATCACGGCCAGGTTGCCCTCGTTGCCGGTGTTGAGGATGCGGCCGCGCCGGCCGTTCAATTCGCCCATGATCGTGCCCATGTACTGCTGCGGCACGGTGACCTCGAGCTTGACGAGGGGCTCGAGCAGCACGGGGCAGGCCATCGCGAAGGCCTTCTTGAACGCCTCGCGGCCGGCGATCTGGAAGGCGATGTCCTTGCTGTCGACCGGGTGCATCTTGCCGTCGACGAGCGCCACGGCGCAATCGACGACCGGGTAGCCCGCGAGCACGCCCTCGGCCATCTTGTCGCGCACGCCCTTGTCGACCGACGGGCGGAACGACAGGTCGATCACGCCGCCGAAGATCTTGTCGACGTACTCGTAGCCGCTGCCGCGCGGCCGGGGCTCCAGGTCGATGAACACGCGCGCGAACTGGCCCGCGCCGCCCGTCTGCTTCTTGTGCGTGTACTCGACGTACTTCACCGCCTTGGTGACGGTCTCCAGGTACGGAATGCGCGGCGGCTTGGTCTCCAGCTCCACCTTCCGGCGGCGCTTCATGCGCTTGAGCATGGTGTTGATGTGGAAATCCGACAGGCCGCTGATCACGAGCTCCTTGGTCTGCGGCTCGAAATGCCAGATGAAGCACGGGTCCTCGCACGCGAGCTCGCGCACGCCGCCGGTCAGACGCTGCTCGTCGCCGCGCACCTTGGGCCGCACGGCGAGGGACACGAGCGGCGTCGGCGCCTTCGTGACGGGCATCGCGACGCCCGCGCCGGAGTCCGCGACCGTGTCGCCGGCCATCATGTCCTCGACGCGGCCGACGGCGATGATCCGGCCCGCGCCGGCCCGGTCGATGCTCTTGGTTTCCTTGCCCTGGACGACGAGCACGTTGCCGTACTTGTCGGTGTCGTTGGTCCGCATGTTCGTGAACGAGCCGTTCGTCGTCATCTCGCCCGAGAAGATGCGGATGTAGGAGAGCCGGCCGAGGAAGTCATCGGCCCACACCTTGAATACCTGGCCCACCAGGCCGCTCACCTTGTCCAGCGGAATCTCCTCCCCGCCCTTGCGCGCGATCCGCCCGAGCGCGTTCGGCGGCGGCGCGACCTCCGCCAGGCCGTCGAGGAGCTCGGCCAGGCCGATGCCCCCGACCGCCGACACGACGAAGATCGGGATGACCTTCATCTCGCGCACGGCCTTGGCGAACACGCGCGCGAGATCCTCCTCGGACACGCCGCCGTCCTCGAAGTACTTCTCCAGGACCGCGTCATCGGCTTCCACGATGGCCTCGACGAGCGCCTCGCGGGCGTCCTTCACGTGCGGCGGCGCATCGCCCGCCGGCTTCAGGACCGACCACACCTTCGTGAACGCCGCCGCGGCGCCGTCCGGGTAACACAGCGGCAGCGCCCTCTGTCCGAAGGTCTCTTGAATGTCCCTGACGACGCGGTCGAAGTCGCAGTTCTCCGCGTCCTGCCGCGTCACCACGATGACGCGCGGCAGTCCGACCGCGTCGATGGCCTTCCAGACGCGCCGGGTGGTGATCTTGACGCTGCTCGAGCAGTCGATGCAGCACACGGCGCACTCGACCGCCCTGAGCACCGGGAGGGTCTGTCCGAGGAAGTCGAGCGAGCCGGGCGAATCGATGAGCGTGAAGTCCAGGCCCCCATGGCTCAGATTCACCATGGCGGGGAACATGCTCTTGCGCTGCTCCTTCTCCTCGGGCTCGAAATCGCACACCGTGTTGCCCTCGGCGATCGACCCGAGCCGGTTGATCAGCTTCTTGTGGTGGAGCAGCGCCTCGATCAGCGTGGTCTTGCCCGAGGTTTCCTGCCCGATGACGGCGATGTTCCTGATGGTGCTTTCGCCCGCAGCCATGCTCCACTCCTGTCACTGTGGTCCGACGTCCGCCCGGCGCGCACGTACCGGATGCGCCCGGCCGCCCGCCGCCGCGAAAACGAAAGATCCATACTCCTAGAAAAACGGGCGGGTGTCAATGCTCGGGACGGCCCGCCGCGGGCGGCCCGTCCCTCCCCCGGCCGGGCGTTGCGCCCGCCGGCCGCCTTCGTATATAACATGCATCGCAGGAAGCGCGAGGACGATCGCGGATGGACGAGCGCATCGGCTTCATCGGCGCCGGCGCCATGGCCGAGGCCGTGGCAGGCTGCCTGGTCGCGAGCGGGCGGAATCCCGCCGCGATACTCGCGAGCGACCCGCGGCCCGACCGGCGCGAGCGGTTCGCGG
>JBFZCA010000384.1:0-2501 GCA_041308205.1 Planctomycetota bacterium
GCTCTTCCGATCTCGTGTGCTCTTCCGATCTTCAAGAAGTACATCGACGCCGTCCATGCCTACGATGGCTTCGTGGACGACATCCGGGCCACGGCCAAGAAGGATGCGCTCGCCGAGCGCGTCGAGGCCCTCAAGTCGCGGGCGGCGGGTCTCGCGGCGCAGAACCCCGGGGTCGTCAACGCCGAGGCGGTGGGCACGCAGCAGATGCGCATCGTGCTCGATCCCGCAACGCGCGATTCGGTCAAGGCCGCGCTCGCGGAGCGGCTCGGCGAGGACACAAAGCGCAAGGATCCCGACTTCATCGAGGGGAAGATCGACTTCCTGCCGCTCGCCTGGCCGTTCAGCGCCCCGAGCGCGCCGCACGGCGATTTCCACATCACCGAGTACGTGTGCGGCGAGGAGCTCCTCCTCACGCTCTACGACGCCGGGGGGCTTTTCCACCGCATCGTCGCCCTGGAATACGGCGGCACGCGCTTCATCGCGCTCGCCCACAACATCACCGTCATCTCGGCCGGCGCGAAATAGCCGGCCGCGCTTTCCGGCGCTGCGGCACAAGCCTCGCCGTCGCGGCCGAGGCCGCCGAGCACGACTGCTGCGCTGCGCCCGCGCCGAGAAACGCCGCGCGACCCACCGCGGGCGCGTGCGGTCCGCGGCCTTGCCGCGTCGCGCGCGAACGGATAGATTCGGGACTGCGTGGCAGCGCGGGCGTGCTCGGGAAGCAGGGCGACGCGGGGCGACGCGGAAGGATTCCCGATGCGCAACTTCCAGGCCGAGCGCCTGCGGCGGCTTCCCCACGCTCCCGGCGAGACGTGGCAGGGCGGCTTCGTGCGCCTGCCCGCCTACGTCGGGGAGAAGAACGAGACGCCGTGCCGCGCGCTCGTGCCGTGCTGGATCAGCACGCGCACCAACGTCGTGCAGATCGGCGAGGCGCCGTGCCGCCGGGAGGAGCTCGATGCGCAGTCCGCCCTCGATGTGCTGAGCGCGCTGGCGGCGGACACAAGCCTCTGCGGCTACCGGCCGGCGCGCCTCGAGGTCAACGACCGCGAGCTCGCCGCCTACCTCGCCGAGATGCTCGGCGAGATCGAGATCGAGGTGGCGTACGCGGCGCAGCTCGCCTCCCTCGATGCGTTCGTGGCGCACATGACCGCGGAGATCTCGCACGAGCCTCCCGGGCTTTCCCTGTTCGGGGCCGAGGGCATCACCGTCGAGCGCCTGCGCGCGTTTGCCGACGCGGCCTGCCGTTTCTACCAGGCGCGGCCGTGGACGCGCTACACGGACAACGACCTCATCGAGATCATCGCGCCGTCCGCGGACCCGGCGCTGCGTTTCGCTTTCGTGATGGGTCTGGGAGGGCGGGAGCGCGGCGTGACGTTCCTGCCGTCGCTCGATGCCTACTGGCGCATGGTGGACGACCCGAAGGACCCGGGCCGGCTCGGGAGCGGCGTCTGGAACTGCCGCTTCGTGGAGGCCAGAGAGCTGCCGTTCGCGGATGCGGACGCCTGGGAGGACCACGGGCTGCCCGTCGCGGGAGCGCGGGCCTATCCGCGTGCCGGCCTCTGCCGTCCCGACGGCGTGCAGCGTCCCGGCGCGCGCGAGCTCGGATTCATCGAGGGGCTCATGCGCGCGCTCCCGGCCGCGACCGACGCCGAGCTCGACGCCGGCCGCTGGACGGCGGCCGTGCAGACATTCGATGGGCCGCACGAGTTCACGCTCGCGCTGCCGCTCCTCAACGCGCCGCCCGCCCCCGCCGACCTCTTCCGCCGCAACCTCATCGACGCGCGGGCGCACGAACGCACCTGCGTGCAGATCCTGCGATTCCGAGAGCAGCACCCATCGCTGGCGGAAGAGGAGTTCACCGCGGCTTGCCATGAGACATTCGACGCCATGCAATTCACGCCGGTCATCTTCGCGCCGCGCAACGCCCGCGAGGAGGCCCAGGAGCTGTGCTACGATGCGTTCCAGTCGATCGGCCGCCGCAGGCTCGTCCTGGCCCGGCACGCGCTCGCGATCGACCCCGACTGCGTCGATGCGCTCGTCCTCCTGGCCGAGCACAGCGTTTCGTGCGACGAGGCCGCCGCGTTCTACGCGCGCGCAGTCGAGGCCGGGCGGCGCGCCATCGGGCCCGAGCGGATCGAGCGCCCCTCGGGATTCTACACCGACGCGCTGACGCGGCCGTTCATGCGCGCGATGGCGGGGCTCGCCTCGGCGCAGCTGGATACGAACCGGCTCCTGGACGCGATCGCGACGCTCAAGGAGATGCTGCGCCTCAACCCGGCCGACAACCAGGGCGCGCGCCTGTCTTTGCTGCCGCTGCTCGTCGAAACCGACCGCGATGACGAGGCGATCGGCCTCTGGCTCGCGTTCAAGGACGACCGCCACACGATCTGGCGCTACATGCAGGCGCTCTGTCTGTTTCGCTGCGCCCGCGACTCGGCCGAGGCCCGCGCCGCGCTCGGCCTCGCCTTGCTCGACAATCCGCGCGTGCCGCCGCTCCTGACAGA
>JBFZCA010000385.1:0-29601 GCA_041308205.1 Planctomycetota bacterium
GCGCGCCATCATCTTCGAGGGCGGCCGGGGAATGAAAGTCGCGTCGTACCGGGGCGACAGGCTCGAGATCCTCGAGCACACGGAGCGCGCGGACGGCTCGGGCGACATCATCTTCGAGCGGGAGTACTACCGCGGCCGCAAGGGCAGGCGGCGCGTGCGCACGATCGGGTTCCTCGGCTGCCCGAACGTGCGCGAAGTCGAGCAGATGCTCGGGAAGATCGCTCGCCGCGACCGCGAGACGGGAGGCGCAGATGCAAGCGACTCGTAGAGCGTTCGTGCGGGCGGTGGGCCTGGGAGGCGCGGCGGCGCTGACATCGTGTCTCGCGCGGCGCGCGGAGGCGACCGCGCGGGCGCGGCCCTCGATCGTGGTCATCCTCTGCGACGACATGGGGTTCTCGGACCTCGGCTGCTACGGCGGCGAGATCCGGACCCCGAACCTCGATGCCCTCGCCGCGCGGGGTCTCAGGTTCACGCAGTTCTACAACACGGGTCGTTGCTGCCCTACGCGCGCGAGCATCCTGACGGGCCTCTACCCGCACCAGGCGAGCGTCGGCCACATGGTGAGCGACTCGGGCCTCGATGGCTACCGCGGGGACCTCGGCCGCGACTGCGCGACCATCGCCGAGGCGCTCAAGCCGGCCGGCTACGCGACCTGCGCGGTCGGCAAGTGGCACGTGACGAAGCACGCGAATCCGGAGGGCCCGAAGGACAACTGGCCCCTTCAGCGAGGCTTCGACCGCTTCTACGGGACGATCGCCGGCGGGGGCAGCTTCTACGATCCGGGCACGCTCACGCGCGACAATACCATGATCTCGCCGTTCGCGGACCCCGAGTACACGCCCGAGACGTTCTACTACACGGATGCGATAAGCGACCACGCCGCCCGGTTCATCGATGAACATTGCCGCGCCAGGCCTGAGCAGCCCTTCTTCATGTACGCGGCCTACACGGCGGCGCACTGGCCGATGCACGCGCTGCCCGAGGACATCGCGAAGTACAAGGGCATGTACGATGCGGGCTACGGCCCGGTGCGGGAGCGGCGCTTCGCGCGCGCCAAGGAGCTGGGGCTCATCGATCCCGCATGGGAGCTGACCCCGCAGGCGGGGGACTGGGAGAAGTGCCCGCACAAGGAATGGGAAGCGCGCTGCATGGAAGTCTACGCGGCGATGATCGACCGCATGGACCGGGGGATCGGCCGCATCGTCGCGGCGCTCGCGCGCAACGAGCGTCTCGATGACACGCTGATCCTGTTCCTGCAGGACAACGGCGGCTGCCAGGAGGACGTGGGGCGGGCGGGGACGTGGAAGCGCCCCGTCGAGCCCTCGCTGCCGCCGATCCCGCGCGATGCGATCCGCATCGAGGTCCGGCCGAAGCAGAACCGCGCGGGCGTCCCGACGCTTGCCGGCCCGGGCATCATGCCCGGCCCCGAGGACACGTACATCGCCTACGGCCTGAACTGGGCCAACGTCTCCAACACTCCCTTCAGGGAGTACAAGCACTTCGTCCACGAGGGCGGCATCGCGACGCCGCTCATCGCCCACTGGCCGAACGGCATCGCCAGGAAGGGCGAGAAGGAGCGCCAGCCGGGGCACCTCATCGACATCATGGCGACGTGCGTCGATGTCGCCGGGGCGCGGTATCCCGCGGAAGTGGGGGAGCGGCGCATCCAGCCGCCGGAAGGCCGCAGCCTCAGGCCGGCGTTCGAGGGGCGCACGATCGAGCGCGACGCGCTCTACTGGGAGCACGAGGGCAACCGCGCGCTTCGCGCCGGGAAGTGGAAGCTTGTCGCCAAGGGCCCCGAGGGCGCGTGGGAGCTCTACGACATGGAGAAGGACCGGACCGAGCTTCACGACCTCGCGGCCGCGCACCCCGAGAAGACCAGGGAGCTCGTGGAGAAGTGGGAGGCGTGGGCGCGCCGCGCGCACGCGGTTCCCTGGCCCTGGGCGGGAACGTACGCGGGGAAGAAGGAGCGCGTGGGAAGCGATGCGAAGGTGTTCGCGCTCAAGGCGGGCGACCGCCTGCCGCGCGAGAAGTGCCCGAAGCTGGCGGGCGCGGCCTTCAGCGTGAGCGCGACATTCGCGGGCGCGGGCGACGGCGTCATCGTGGCGCAGGGCGGCTCGAGCCACGGCTTCGCGCTCTACGTGCGCGGCGGGAAGCTCGAGTACGCGCTGCGGCGCAAGGGCGCGCTCTCGACGCTGACATCGCCGGATCCCTTGCCCGGGGGCGAGATCGAGGTCGCCGTCAAGCAGGGCAAGGACGGCGCGGCCGAGATGCGCATCGGGAGCCGCGTCGCGGCGGCCGACAAGTTCCCCGGCACGCTCGCGGCCATGCCACTCGACGGCCTTGAGGTCGGCCGCGACGCGGGCGGCCTCATCGGCCGTTACGGCGGGGAGAACGTGTTCCCGGGGACCATACGGAGCGTGACGATCGCGCGGGAGTGACGCGCGCGTTGGGCTGCCGAGGGCCTATTCCTTGAGCCCCGAAAGGTCGGGCGCCACGCGGCGCCCCTCCTTGACCAGCTCGTCCATGGTGATCCGCCGGCCCGCCCGCGCGGCCTCGCGGCCGAGAATCGTGGCGAGCGTGCTGTCGATGGACGGCGCCACCGTCGGATTCGCGCAGTCGCCCGCGAGGACGCTTGCGTGGAACGACGCGATGTTTCTGATCGCGCCGGCGGCGTACAGGTCCGCGACCTCGCCGCCCTCGTAGGGTTTCGCGCCCCCGCGGACGAACGCGTTCCCCACGTACCCGATCTCCATGATGCCCGTCCGGCCGTAGGCCACGCAACGCACGTGGAAGGGGGCGTTGATGTGGGAACCGGTGTGGTTCATCAGCGTCCCGTCCGCGAACTCGAAAGTCAGCGAGTAGAGGTCGTGGCTGTCGCCGTGCGGCTCGGGCCGGCCGGCGGCGGACTTCCCGACGGCGCTCACGGGCCGCTGCCGCGTGACCCACAGGCCTGCCTGCACGGCGTGAATGCAGGCGTTGACGTGGTAGCTGCCGCCGAGCGCCTCATCGTTGACCCAGACGAGATTCCGGAAGCGCGAGTCCGCCGTCGCGCCCTTGGGCGGGTCGCCGAATCGGCCGGCCAGGTAGCAGGTCGTGATCATCACGATGCGGTCGATGGCGCCCGCGTGCGCCCGGGCGACGGCTTCGCGGTTGTGCGGATCCGTCGGGATCTGGAAATCGACCATGAAACAGCGCTTGTTCGCGGTCGATCGCGCGCCCAAGGCCTCGATCTGGAGCGTTCCCGGCACGTCGACCGCCACGGGCTTGGCCATGTAGACGTGCAGCCCCGCGTCCACGGCCGCGCGGGCGTGCTCGGGGAAGCAGTACGGCGGCGTCTCGAGTGCGACCGCGTCGACGCCGCTCGCCATGACGCCCTTGTAGCCCGAGAGCCCCGAGAAGCGCCGCGTCTTGTCGACCTTGCGCGCGTCGCCGCAAGCGTCGGCGACCTCCTGGAAGTAGTCCGCGACCGCGTGCAGCTCGTAGCCGCCGTGCTGCGCGAAGAGATTCGCGATCCAGCTCCCGCGCCCGCCGCAGCCGATGACGCCGAGCTTGATGCGCGCATTGGCCTGCGAGCCGGCGACGAATCTCGCGTCGAGAAAGGACACGCCGGCGAACGCGCCGCCGGCCGCAAGGAACTTCCGTCGCGTGATCATGGTGTGCTCCTCTCGCGGGCGGCTCCCAGCATGTGCCTGCGCGTGGCGCGCCCGCCCGTCCCGCGCGGCCGAAACGACTCCGTCAGCGTGCGAGGCTGAGATGCAGCACCGCGTCGCCCTTCGCGGTGGGCAGCGTGAATTCCGTCGAGCCGCCGCCGCGCACGGCAGGCGCGGTGCGCGCCGTTCCCGTCACGGGATCGATCCACGCGACCGCGAGCTCGCCGGAGGCGCCTGAGAGATCCACCGTGACGCGCTTGCCGCCGGGTGCGAAGACGACGTACTCGCGCCCGCGGTCGGCGAGGCAATAGCGCGACGAGGCGAGCTCGGGCGCCGGCGCCATCGCCGCGAGGTTCACCCGCTCCGCGAGGGCGAGCACCGTGCCGTGCTCGCGCGCCGCCTCGACGCGCGAGCGGAGCCGCGTGAAGTAGGTCTCGTCGAAGCGCGCGAGGTCGAACCTGGGCTTGCCGTCGATGGCGGCGCCCGGGCCGGTCCGGGCCCAGGGATGGGGGCCGACGGACAGGATCTGCGCGTCCTTCTCGCGATTGGCCTCGGTATTCCAGTTGAGAAGCTCCCAGCGCCAGAGCCGCGCGAAGTTGTGGCCGTGCTTCCGCATCCACGCCAGATAGGCGTCGTAGTCGAACGGCGCCGCCGCGGCGCCGGTCATGTCGACCAGGTTGTTCCAGGTGTGCGCGCCGCCGAGGAGGATCGCGCGGCCCGAGTCGTCCGTGAAGTAGCGCGGGTTCGAGGGATGGACGCGCAGCGGGCCCCGCATCCCCGTCGCGGCCTCGGGCGGCCGCACGATCGCCGCGGCCCAGAACCCTTTCCCCGGCGCCGCGATGCGCGCCGTGCCGCCGCCCTGGATGCGCGCGTTGCCTGCCCGCTCGCCCTTGCCGATGTCGATCCACGTCAGATCGAACGCGCCCGTGTGCCGGGAGAGGTCGAGCCCGACCTCTCCGCCGTCGGGGAAGAAGAACGCGTACATGCGCCCCGGCGCGGCGGCGAGGTACGCCTCGTTCGGCGCGCGATCGGCGAGAAGCTCGTTCGCGGGCTCGAGCTCCCACCAGGCGACGTGCTGCTCGAGCGCGCGCGCCGCCCGGATGGACGCGGCAGCCGCCGCCGAGAGGCCCTCTCCGGAGTCCGGCCGGTGGAAGCGCACCGATGCGGCGCCGCCGATGAGGTGGCGCCACCAGCGCTCGACGCCGTCGCGCGTGTTCCCGAATTTCCCGCCGTCGGCGCCGTACGTCTTCACGGTGTTGATCGGCCGGGGGCGTTCGCCGATGCGGCGCCGCGCCCACTGGAAGTTGTCCCAGTGCGTCTGGCCGCGCTGGTGGTTGTTCTGGGAGACGTCGGCGAAATCGTAGCGCTCGGGGTGGTCGAACGTGCGCCGGTGGACGGCGCTCTTGAGATCCCAGTCATCCCACATCTCGGTGACGCAGACGCGGCGGCCCGCCGCAACGGCGCGCGTGCGAATGTACTCGGCCCAGTACGCGCCCCAGGCCTCGTCGCCCGAGGTCTCGTTGTCCATGCAATAGAGGACGTGATCGTGGGGGAGCGCGCAGGCGAGCGTCATGTCGACGAAGCGCTGCTGGCACGGCAGGACGACCTTGTTGTTGCGCTGCGCCGGCGTCGTGAAGAAGAAGGGCTGCTTGTTGGCGCCCGGATGGTCGGGATAGTGCTCGGCGAACCCCGCCTCGGCGTACGAGTAATTGACGTTGTTCTTGGGGTTGTAGGGATGGGCTTCCCAGTTATCCTTCGAGTAGTCGAAGCGGTCCCACACCTCGATCTGCACGATGATCGCGCGCGCGGCCGTGAGCGCGAGGAACTTCCGGAACCGGTTCCAGTACTCGTCGTTCCATTGCGCGAGGTCGTACTTGCCATCGGGGAGGCGCTTGAACGGATAGACCTCGAAGCCCTTGTCGGGACGGTCGCTCATCGTGTTGCGGACGTAGTTCCCGCCGGCCTTCGCGATGGCATCGAGGTGCTCCTCGATGTCGGGGATCTGGAAGAGGTTGTCGTCCTTGGAGCCGCCGAGGAGCATCACCGGCCGGCCCTTGTGCTGCCAGTAGCGCGGGTTCTTGTCGTAGGGGCGGATCGAGGAGCCATCGTCCGCGGCCGCGGCGCGGGCGGATGCGGCCCCCGCGCACACCGCACACACGAGCGACACGAGACCGCATCGACCGCGCAACACCATCCTGAGCGACGAGCGCCGGCATGCCATGGGGAGTCTCCCGGCCGCGGGTTGCCCGGACGCGAACGACTGCGCCGGGCTCACCCGCCTTCAGGATAGCCGAGAGGCCCCCATGCGGTCAATTCGCCTTCGCCAGCGCCGCGCGAATCTCCGCCGTCCTGCTCTTCACCTGGTCGTTGCCCGGGAACTTGGCCTCCATGTCGCTGCAGAACCTGGCGACGTTCTTGCGGCCGGCCGGAGACCTGGCAAGCTCGGCGACGCCGTCCCAACTGCTCTGGAACGACGCGTCGCTCGCGAAGACCTTGCCGAAGGTGGCGAGCGCATTGTCCGCGTCGTTGCTGCGGACGTACGCCCAGCCGAGCGTGTCGCGAATGTTGGCGTTCTCGGGATCGAGCTCGACCGCCTTCTTCGCCAGCGCCACGGATTCGGCCGGGCGCACGTTCTTCTGAACGTAGAACCAGCTCAGCTCGTTGTAGATGCCCGCCGACGTCGAGCCGTTCGCGACCTCCTTGAGCATGGCGGCGTTGAGGCGGTCGTACTGCTCGAGGGCCTTCTCGGTCTCGCCCTTGCCGGCGTGAAGGTCGCCGAGGCACATGCGCAGGCTTCTCTCGCTGCCGCCGGCCGCGAGCGCCTTCTCGCACCAGACGATACCCTGGTCGTACGCCTTGGCCTGCAGGGACGCGACCCCCAGGGACAGGTAGACCTGGGGAAGGTCGCTGCGAACGGCGCCGCGGCCGGCGCGCCACCTCGCGCTCATGGCTTTGTCGACGGCGCCGGCCTGGTCGAGCATGACCAGCGCCTCCGCAGCCTTGAGCCTGTAGGCGCGCGCGGCCAGCAGGTCGACGATGGGCGGAATGGCGCGCGTATCGCCGAGCGCGCCGAGCGCCGCGGCCGCCTCCATGCACACGTCGCTCGAGGAGTCCTTGAGCGCGGCCAGGAGCGCGTCCCCCGAGGCCTTGTCCCCCGTCGCGCCGAGCGCCGCGGCGGCGGCCGCGCGGATCGACGAATCCTTGTCGTCGAGCGTCGCGCGCAGCTTCTCGGCGGCGGGCGCGTGCTTGAGCTTCCCGAGGGCCGTGATGGCGGCGCAGCGGACGGCGGCGGACGAGTCGCCGAGGCGCGCGAGCAGCGCCTCGCCGGCGCTTGCATCGCCGAGGACGCCGAGGGCGCCTGCCGCGCACTCGCGCACGCTGCCCGACGCATCGCCGAGCGCCGTGATGAGCGGCGCGACCGCGGCCCTGTCGCTCATCGCGCCCAGGGCGCGCGCAGCCTTCCAGCGCGCGTACTCGCCGCCTCCCGCGAGCGCCTTGAGCGCCGCGGCGGAGGTTGCGAGGTCGACGTTCTCCTTCTTGCCGAGCAGCGTGTCGAGCACCGCCTCCATGTGTTCGCGCGGCGTGAACTCGCCGACCAGGCGGACCGTGCCGTCGCGGTCGACGATGATGTTCTTGGCGGTGCGCGAGTCCGTCTTCAAGCCGTAGCGGCGGACGACATCGTCGCGCGCATCATCGAGACCCGTGTAGTCGACCTTGAAGTCCTGCTTGAACGACGGGAAGTAGTTCGTCCGGACGTAGTCGCCGGCGGCGGAGATGACGAAGACGACCTGGACGGCATCCTCGGGGTAGGTCTCGTGAATCTTCTGGAGGTGCACGCCATGTGCACGACATTGGGCCGAGCCTCAGCCGTAGGGGTTCCCGACGCCTATGACCGCGATTTTCGTGCCGTGCAGCGCGGACAGCGTGAAGGCGCCGCCGTCCACCGTGCGCAGCGTGAAATCCTTGGCCTTCTCGCCGACCTTGACCGACGACACGGGAGTGTCGAAACAGCCGGCCGTGCTCGCGAACAAGGCGAGGATCCCGATCAGCGTGCCGCGTACCATGCGCATGGGGCGTTCCTCCGCGTGGATTCGGGAAAAGGGAATCAGGGTTAATCTTCACTATACCAGCGCGCCTCGAAATGGACAAGCATTACGTCGAAGGAATGTGGTCGCTTGTCATCGTGCGCGGCGCTGCGTACGATGGGCGACATGCGGAACGCAGCGCCCTGGTTATCCCTCGTCGTCGGGTTGTGTGCCGGCCTGGCCGGCGGGTACTTCGGGCGAAGCCTGTTCGCGCCGCCTCCGCACGCCGCGGTCCAGGACATGCCGGCGCAGGGCACAATCGCGGCCATGCAGGCGGAGCTCGCCGTTCTCAAGGCCGAAAAGGACTACCTCACGAGCCGCCTGAAGCAGGTCTCGGAGGCCGAGGCCGAGCTCCCCGGGCGCGGCGCGGGGGGCGACACGGCTCCGCGGCCGGCGGTTGCGGTTCTCACGCGGCGGGCGCTTCTCGCACCGTTCGTGCTCGCGTCCGTCGATGAAGCCGATGCGGTGTTTCACGACGCGCTCGCGCGGATCGACCTGGAATCCGTGCTGCGCCTGGGCGCCGCGCTCCTTGCGATGCGGCAGGAGGGGTACGAGAAGCTCCTCGCGCTCGTCAGGGAGATGGCCGGCGCGATGGACGAGGACCCGCACCTCCGAACGGTCTTCCAGGACAGGCGCAACATGGGCCTCGGCATGCGCTGGTGCGCCGAGAATGCCGACAACCTGCTCAGGTTCGGCATCTACCTGCGGGGGCGGGATGCGCAGGAGTTGCCGGCCGAAGTGGGCTTCCTGCGGGAGCAGATCGACGGCGATGCCGGTCGCATACTGCTCGGGTTCTGCGGCGGCGGCGACGCGGAGATCGAGCAGGGGCTTCTGAGCATCTACGATGCCCAGATCCGCGCCGCGCTCCCGGAGAGCGGCCGACTGGAGGGGCCCGAGGCCGAGAAGGCGATCGACGGCCTTGCGCTGCTCAGGAGCGAGGCCGCCACCGAGGCGCTGGTCGAGCTTGCGGAGCACGTGCCGCCGAGCGCCCTCGGGACGATCGCGGCGGCCCTCGTCGTCCAGGGCACGCCGCGCGCGCTGTCGGCCCTTCAGGCGCTCAGGGAACGTGTCGACGACCAGAAGCTCATCGAGGACATCGACGCTTTCGTCGCGCGACGGCGGGGACAGACCGCGCGATGATGCGGACCGGCCCGCGGGGAGGCTGCTCATGACGTACGGCGTGTGGGAGATTCTCGTTGCCGCCGCGGCGTTCGGCGCCGGGGCGGAGGAACCTCGGGCGGCCGCGCCCGCGCCGCGCGCGTGGATACGGTTCGTCGATTCGCCCCAGAAGTACGCGGGCACGAGCTATCTTTTTCTCGGCGACGGCGACATTCGCCTCGTGGGCGGGATCGCGCCCTTGCCCGGCGATGTGCTCGAGCTTCTGTGGGGCGCCAAGAACGACGCGCGCGACGGCGTCGCCTTCATCAACGGAAAACGCGTGGCGCTGAGCCAGGGCGGCTACGATGGCTTCCGCTGGCTGCGCGTGCCGGTGCCGGCCGACGCGGGCGGCGCGCGCTACGACATCGTGCTCGCGGCGGGGCAGGTCAAGCCCGGCTTCATTGCGGAGGTGCGGATCAGCGCGCCGGGCGCGCCCGCGCCCGATCTCGCGCAACCGGCCTCGAACCTGCGGCGCGAAAAGCCCGAGGAAGCCTTCCTCGCGGCGCACGCCGCGGCTGCGCGGTTCTGGGACGAGGCCCCGCCTCCTCCCGCCGCGCCGCTCGCGGATGCACGGATCGAGGCCGCCTTCCGCCGCGCGGCGCGCAACGCCTGCCGCGCGAGCGAGCAGCTCTATCGCTGCCGCCTGTTCGTCGAGGGGTGGCTCGCGCACGCCGACCCCGAGACGGGCCTCATCCCCCGCAACCTCGGACAGAGCCGCGATATCTGGAACGCGCAGGACGCGGCCGCGGACAACTACCCGTTCATGGTACTCACGTGCGCGCTCACCGACCGGGCGCTCTTCGAGGGCCGCATGCGGGCGATGCTGGCGACCGAATCGAGCCTCCTCCGGCGCATCGATCGCCTGCCCGACACGTGGTCGTTCTCGCGGCGCGCGTTCGAGCGTCCGGAGCCCGACCTGCCCTCCATCATCTTCGGCGCCGCCGAGTACGCAAAGGACGGCCTCGTGCCGCTCACCGAGTGGCTGGGGCCGAGCCCCTGGTCGGCGCGCATGCTGGAACTGGTCGATGACGTCTGGACGCACGCGCAGGTGGCGACGCCCTTCGGACCGATTCCGTCCGGCAATCCCGAGGTCAACGGCGACCTGCTCCAGGTGCTGGCGCGCACGTTCTGGATGACCGGCGACCGAAAGTACCTCGACTTCGCCTTCCGTCTGGCGGACTACTACCTTCTCGGCGACAACCACCCCGGGCGCGATTTCGCGCGGCTCAGGCTCCGCGATCACGGCTGCGAGATCACGGGCGGTCTCTCGGAAGTCTACGTCGCGGCGAACGCCGCCGCCCCCGAGAAGAAGCGGGCCTACCGCGAGCCGATCCACGCCATGTTCGATCGCATCCTGGAGGTCGGGCGCAACGAGCACGGCATGCTCTACAACTGGATCGATCCGCGCACGGGAGCCCACGACGCCGGCCTGTGCGACACGTGGGGCTACAACTACAACGGCATGTACGCCGTGTACCTGATCGACGGCAAGGAGACGTACCGCGACGCCGTGCGGAAGGTGCTCGGCAATCTCAACGCGCACTATCGCGACTTCGACTGGGGCAGCGCGGATGAGTTCGCCGACTGCATCGAGGGCGCGCTCACGCTCTACAACCGCGAGCGCGTGCCGTCGGTCGCGGAGTGGCTCGATGGCGAGATCCGGGACATGTGGCGGCGGCAGGCGCCCGACGGCGTCATCGAGGGCTGGCACGGGGATGGCAACTCGGCGCGGACGGCCATCATGTACGCGCTCTGGAAAACGAAGGGCTTGACCGTGCAGCCCTGGCGCGCCGATGTGCGCGTGGGCGCCGAGCAGGACGGCGACACGCTCTACGTGAGCCTGATCGCCGCGGAGCCGTGGTCGGGCGCGCTTCTCTTCGACCGGCCGCGGCACGCCGCGAACTTCCGCCTTCCCCTGGACTACCCGCGCATCAACCACTTTCCCGAGTGGTTCACGGTCGCGGCCGATCGGCGCTACGGGGTCGCGGAGGCGGCCGGAGGAGCCGCGGCGGTGCACACCGGCGCGGCGCTCGCGACCGGCCTGCCCGTGAGGCTCGAGGCCGAGCGCGAGCGCCGGCTCATCATCGCGCCGGAGAAGCGGGAATGAATTCATTTGACCGCATCGCCTGCCACGTGTACGCTTGCTCGCGGTAAACCGCGCGGCGTGGGGGCGTCAGAAAGCAGGACCCATGGGTGGGAACGAACAGGCGAAGCGCGAGGAGTTGCGCGATTTCCTCAAGGACAATGTCAGGCTGCGCGTCGACTTCTCGCAGACGGCGCAGCAGCGGGGGGTTCCCCCGCCGCCGCTCGAGAAGCCCTTCGACCCGGGGGCGCGCAGGATCGATCTTCCGCAGCGCGAGGCGTGGAGCGGCATCGGCAAGGTCGACCTCGTCGACGCGATCGCGCGGCGGGAGAGCCGCCGCGCCTTCGACCGCGGCGCGCTCGCGCTCGAGGAGCTCGCGTTTCTCCTCTGGGCGGCGCAGGGCGTCAAGAGACGTTTCGGCGAATCGTGCGCGCTCAGGACCGTGCCGTCGGCGGGCGCGCGGCATGCGCTCGAGACGTACATCGTTGCGTTCGCGGTCGAGGGCCTGGAGCCGGGCATCTATCGCTATCTGCCGCTCGAACACCAGCTTCTCTTCGAGTTCGCGGAGAACGATGCGCGCCGCAAGGTGAGCGACGCGGCGCTCGGCCAGACCTTCGCCGGCGAGGCCGCGGTATGCGTCATCTGGACCGCGATCCCGTACCGCATGGAATGGCGCTACGGCGACGCCTCGTACAAGGTGATCGCCATCGACGCGGGCCACGTGTGCCAGAACCTGTATCTCGCGTGCGAGGCCGTCGGCGCGGGCACGTGCGCCATCGCGGCGTACGACCAGGCGGCTTTCGACGCGCTGCTCCGCGTCGACGGGGTCGAAGAGTTCGCGGTGTACGTCGCGCCGGTCGGCAAGGTTGCGCGCTGATCCGGGCGCCCGCTCACCTGACCTGGAGGACCACGATCGACTTGGGCGGCAGCGTCGCCGTGAATCCGGTCGCGGTGGCGGCGCATGCCTGGAACTCCGCCGGCTTCACCGTGTCGGGCTTCTCGAAGGTGTTGTGCGCCGTGATCTCGGCCGCGGTGAGGATCGTGCCCGCCACCGCCGACGCCGTCGCGCCCTCGAGCGTCGCCTCGACCCGGATCGCCCGCGCGGGGTCGATGTTGCAGAGCGACACGTGGATTTTCCCGTCCCGGTCGCGCGAGGCCGACGCGTGCACGGCCGGGAGCGAATCGTTCTCGAATCGGTAGTCATCGCCCGCGAGCGTCGCGGGGAGCAGCGTCGCGTCGTGGTGGACGGCGTACAGCAGATACACGTAGTAGGTCGGCGTGAGGAGCATCTGCGCGTCCTTCGTCAGCACCATGGCCTGGAGGACGTTGACCGTCTGCGCGATGTTGGCCATCTTCACGCGCCGGGCGTGGGCGTTGAAGATGTTGAGCGTGAGGCCCGCGACCATGGCGTCCCTGAGCGAGTTCTGCTGGTAGAGGAACCCGGGGTTGGTGCCGGGCTCGACCTGGTGCCACGCGCCCCACTCATCGAAGATGATCGCGATCCGCCGCTGCGGGTCGAGCGAGTCCAGGATCTCCTCCTGCTTCGCGAGGAGCTCCTCGATCCTGAGCGCGCGCGCGAGCTGCTCGAACCAGTCGACCTCGGTGAAGACGGTCGCCGAGCGGCTCGCCTTGCCGGAGCCGCAGTAGTAGTGGGGCGCGATGCCCTGCATCATGCGCCCGGCCTCCCTGAGGACGACCTCGAGCCATCGGGCATCGCCGCCGTTCGGGCCGCACGCGATCTTGAAGATGCGGTTGCCGCTGAAATTGCGCACGTAGGTCTGGAAGCGCCGGTACTGGTCGGCGTAGTACTCGGGCCGCATGCTCCCGCCGCAGCCCCAGTTCTCGTTGCCGACGCCGAAGTACTTGAGCTTCCAGGGCTGCTCGCGGCCGTTGGCGCGGCGCAGGTCGGTCATGGGGCTCTTCCCGTCGAACGTGATGTACTCGACCCAGTCCGCCATCTCCTCGACCGAGCCGCTCCCGACGTTGCCGCAGATGTAGGGCTCGCACCCGAGCTGCTCGCACAGGTCCAGAAACTCGTGCGTGCCGAAGTGGTTGTTCTCGACGACGCCGCCCCAGTGCGTGTTGATCATCGTGGGGCGCTTCTCGCGCGGGCCGATGCCGTCCTTCCAGTGGTACTCATCGGCGAAGCAGCCGCCCGGCCATCTGAGAACCGGAATCTTGATCGCGCGCAGCGCATCGACGACATCGTTGCGGATGCCGCGCGTGTGGGGAATGGAGCTGTCCTCGCCGACCCACAGGCCGCCGTAGATACACGAGCCGAGATGCTCGGAGAAGTGGCCGTAGATGTTCCGGCTGATCGTCTCCGCGCCCCGGTCGGCGCGGATGACGAGCGCGGCCTTGCCGGCCGCCTCGGCGGCCGCGCAGGCGGCCGGAAGGGCGGCGCATGCGACAAGGGAAGCGATGATTCTCATGAGGGCCTCCTTGTGATCGTTGCGAACGGCTGACGCATCGCTCCCAGCATAGCCGGATGGGGGGGGACTGTGCAAGCGCGCCGTGCACGCGGAAACGTTTCCTTGACACGACCCGTGCGGGAGGACTACAGTGAGAAGCAGGGCAGGTTCGACTCGCCCCCGGTCACAGGAGGTGCGGTATGTCCCGGATGCTCGGTTCTCTATGTGCGTGTGCGGTGTTGTGCTCGCTGTCGGCGTGCGCCGCATCGGGCGACAAGGCGGCGTCGCAGCGAGGCGCGAGCGCGCTTGACGGCGCATGGCGGCTTGTCGCCTTCACGTCGGCGGATGCCGCGGAGCTCACGAAGGCGTCGAAGGAGATCGAGCACGTGAAGTTCGTCGCCGGCGGCCGCTTCATGTGGACGAACGTGAAGGATGGCAAGATCACGAGCGCCTGCGCGGGCACGTGCAGGGTCCGGGGCGACCGGTACACGGAGTGCGCGGAAAGCGTGGCCCTCGCGAGCGACAGGTGGCTCGTCGGCAAGAAGCTGTCCTTCCGGTGGACGCTCGATGGCGACAAGTGGCACCACAGCGGCGTCATCGCGGGTCCGAAGGGAGAGGAGAAAGTCTACCAGGTGTGGCAGCGAATGCAGTGAGAGGTCGCCTCCGGCGGTCGGAGGCGGCGTCAGCGCATCAGCGCCTCGCCGAGCGGCACGAGCACCGCCGCGACGATCGCGGCCAGGGCCGCGACGGGCAGGGCCGCGACCGCCGTGAACCACAACCTGGCGGCGCGCGGATTGGGCGCTCTCCACAGCCACGCCATCATCGTCGTGTCGAACGCCAGGAACGCCGCGAGGAGCAGCGCGAGCCGGATCTGTTCGGCGCGGGCGAAGGCGCACGCGTCGATGACGAGCCGCGTCAACGCGCCGGGGGGGGCGGTATCGAGCGTGCCGAGCAGCGCGTCGAGATCCGGGAAGCGGGCGAGGGCGAAGAGCAGGCAGCCGAACTCAAGGCCGTGGAACACCACCGACGCGACCGTATCGCGCCACGCGCGGCCGCGTGCGCCTCGCGCGGGGGATTCCTTCTCGAATTCCATGCGGCGATTGTACGCGGGCGCGGCCGCCGCTGCCAGCGCGGGCCCTTATCGGCCCGTGCCCGGCCGCACGGCTTGCGCGGGCGCCGCCATGTTCTTACACTTGTGTAGGATGCCATTCGATCCGATTCCGTCAGGTAGGCCTTCATCCCGAGGTGCGGCTATGAAACGACCGTCCGCGGGCGTCCCGACCCGCCGCGAGAAGGAGCTGGCGCTGCTCTTCAACGTGAGCCGGGCGCTCGACCGCAGCATGGACCTTCGCGAGGTGCTCGGCCCGGTGCTCGAATCGCTCGCCGGCGAGATGGGCATGTCGCGCGGCACGCTGACGCTGCTCAACCGCCAGACGGGGGAGATCTCGATCGAGATCGCGCACGGCCTTTCGCCGGCGCAGCGCGAGCGGACGCGGTACCGCCTCGGCGAGGGCGTCACGGGCAAGGTGATCCAGAGCGGCCGAGCCGCGGTCGTGCCGCGCATCTCCGCCGAGCCGCTGTTCCTGAACCGGACGGGCGCGCGGAAGGGGTTTCCGAAGAAAGATGTCTCCTTCATATGCGTGCCCATCAAGATCGGGGCGGATGTGGTCGGGGCGCTCTCGGCCGACCGGCTCTTCGCCGAGGACGTGTCCCTGGACGAGGATGTGCGGCTGCTCTCGATCATCGCCTCGATGATCGCGCAGGCCGTGCGCCTCAGGCGGAGCGTCGAGGAGGAGCGGCAGCGCCTCGTGGAAGAGAACCGCCGGCTCCAGAACGAGCTCGAGGAGCGCTTCCGCCCCGCGAACATCATCGGCAGCTCGCGCGTGATGCAGACGGTCTACGATCTGATCGGCCAGGTGTCGGCGAGCGATGCCACCGTGCTGATCCGCGGCGAGAGCGGGACGGGCAAGGAGCTCGTGGCCCACGCGATCCACTACAACAGCCGCCGCGCGGCCAAGCCCTTCATCAAGGTCAACTGCGCGGCGTTGCCGGAGAGCATCGTCGAAAGCGAGCTGTTCGGCCACGAGAAGGGCGCCTTCACGGGCGCCGTCAGGGAGCGCAAGGGACGCTTCGAGCTCGCGGACGGGGGCAGCATCTGCCTCGATGAGATCGGCGATCTCTCGCCGGCCGTGCAGGTCAGGCTGCTGCGCGTGATCCAGGAGCGCGAGTTCGAGCGCGTGGGCGGGAGCGAGACGATCAAGGTCGATGTGCGCGTGCTGGCGGCCACGAACCGCAACCTCGAGCAGCTCGTCGAGGCCGGGAAGTTCCGGCAGGATCTGTACTACCGGCTCAACGTGTTTCCGATCCACATCCCGCCGCTCAGGGAGCGGAAGACGGACATCCTGCTCCTGGCCGACTACTTCGTCGAGAAGTACGCCGCGAAGAACGCCAAGAACGTCAGGCGCATCTCGACGCCCGCGATCGACATGCTCATGGCGTACCACTGGCCGGGCAACGTCAGGGAGCTGGAGAACTGCATCGAGCGCGCCGTGCTCCTGAGCGCCGATGAGGTCATCCACGGCCATCACCTGCCGCCGACGCTGCAGACCGCCGAGGCAAGCGGGACGCGGCAGTCGGGCTCGCTCGACGCGACCCTCGCGACCATCGAGCGCGAGCTCATCGCCGAGGCGCTCAAGGTCTCGCGCGGCAACATGTGCAGGGCCGCGCGGGCCCTCGGCATCACCGAGCGCGTGATGGGCCTCAGGATGCGGCGCTACGGCATCGATTTCCGCCGCTTCCGCGCCCGCGGCTGAATCGGCCGCGAAGGGACAAGGACGAAACAGGCCACAAAGACACGAAGGCACGAAGACGGAACGACGCGCACGAACACGGCGTCTTGTTTCCTACACGTCAGTGCCTGACGGCTGTAGAGGCTACGAAGATGTAGCGTTTTCCCGGGCGGATGCGCCCGGCCGCGAAAGGGCGCCCGCGCATAACTTGCGCTGCGGACGGGCATTACGCGCGCTTCGCGCCGATTGGCATGGCGCTTGCTTTCCTCTCCCGCCATGCTCGCTTGCAGCCGCTGTTTCACCCCGTGCACAGGAGAATAAGCCATGGGAGACGTACGTTCCGGCACGAAGCCGGCGGCCAGAATGATTGCTGCGTTCTCGGCGCTCGCCCTCGCCCCGGCGGCTGCGGTGGCGGCCGAAACGCCCGCGATCGACACGGGCGACACCGCCTGGGTGCTCGCCTCGGCGGCCCTGGTGATGCTGATGACCCCCGGCCTGGCGTTCTTCTACGGCGGCCTCGTCCGCCGCAAGAACGTCCTCTCGGTGCTGATGCAGTGCGTGACCGTGCTCTGCATCGTGAGCATTCAGTGGGTCGTCATCGGGTACAGCCTGGCCTTCGGGCCGGATGTCGGCGGCGTCATCGGCAACCTGGACTGGGCGTTCCTGCGCGGCGTGGGCCTCGAGCCGAACCCGGACTACTCCGCCACGGTGCCGCATCAGGCCTTCATGATCTTTCAGGCGATGTTCGCGGTCATCACGCCGGCGCTCATCCTGGGCGCCTTCGCGGAGCGGATGAAGTTCGCGGCCTTCTGCCTCTTCACGCTCCTGTGGTCGACGTTCGTCTACGATCCGCTGGCCCACTGGGTGTGGGGCGCCGGCGGATTTCTCCGCAACCTGGGCGCGCTCGATTTCGCGGGCGGGACGGTCGTCCACATCAATGCCGGCATCGGGGCGCTCGTGGCGGCCTTCGTGCTCGGGCGGCGGTACGGCCACCCGGTGATGACGCACCCGCCGCACAGCCTTCCCCTTGCCGTCCTCGGCGCGGGCCTGCTCTGGTTCGGCTGGTTCGGCTTCAACGCGGGCAGCGCGCTCGGCGCCAACGGCCTGGCGGTGAACGCGTTCGTCGTGACGCACATCGCGACGGCTGCGGCCGGGATCGGCTGGGTCGTGGCGGACAGGATCGTCAACAAGCGGGCGACGGTGCTCGGGATCATCAGCGGCGCGGTCGCGGGGCTGGTGGCGATCACGCCGGCGGCGGGCTTCGTCGATGTGACCGGCGCGCTCGCGATCGGCGCGGGCGCGGGCGTCCTGTGCTTCATCGCCGTTGCGTTCGTCAAGTCGAAGCTCGGGTACGACGATGCGCTGGATGCCTTCGGCGTCCACGGCGTCGGCGGCCTGTGGGGCGCGATCGCCACCGGGCTCTTCGCGACGACGGCCGTGAACGGCGCCGGCGCCGACGGCCTGTTGTACGGCGGGACGGGCCTCATCGTGAAGCAGCTCATCGCGTCGGGCGTCACCATCGCGTACTCGCTCGCCGGCACGTTCCTGCTGCTGAAACTCGTCGATGTCGTCGTGGGCCTGCGGGTCTCGGAGCACGAGGAGCGGATCGGTCTCGATCTGAGTCAGCACCGCGAGGCCGGCTACACCATGCTCCAGTAGCGCCGTCGCACCAAGGAGAACAGCGCATGAAATACGTCATCGCCGTCATTCAGCCCGACCGCCTGGACGATGTCCTCGCGCGGCTCACCGACAAGGAGATCCACCTCGTCACGGTGACGAACGTGCTCGGCCGCGGCCGCCAGAAGGGCGTGCCCGAGGTGTACCGCAGCCACACGGAAGCGGGCAACCTGCTCAGGAAGGTCAAGCTGGAGATCGCCGTCAACGAGGCGTACGTCAAGCCCACGGTCGAAGCGATCATGGAAGGCGGGCGCACGGGCTACGTCGGGGACGGCAAGATCTTCGTCTTCGACCTGGATGAGTGCATACGCATCCGCACCGGGGAGCTGGGCAGCGTCGCGATCGGGTGACGCGCGGCCCCCGCCGCCCGCGGGGATGGCGGAATCCGTCCGGCCACACGGCAACGAAGGAGAAATGCAATGCGAACACTGATGGTGCATACGGCGCTCGTCCTGGGGCTTGCGCAGGCCTGGTGCGCCGCCGGGGAGGCGGCCGCGGCCGCGCCGCCCACCCCGGCGGTGAACTTCGCCGCCGGCGCGTACAACAAGTACATCTGGCGCTACGCGGTCGTCGACAACGAGGCGGTCCTGCAGGCCAATCTCGCGGCCTCGCTCGCGGGGTTCTCGGTCGGCCTCTGGGGCAACATGGAGTTGACCGACTACAAGAGCGCGGACCGCGCGGGCCACTTCACCGAGATGGACTGGACCTTGGCGTACGGGAAGTCGCTCGGCCCCCTGGCGCTCAAGGGCGGCCTCATCGGCTACAGCTTCCCGTCGACCGGCACGCCCGGGACGTACGAGATCTTCGCCGACGTGTCGGGCGTGCTGCCGGGCGTGGGGCCGTATCTCGTCCCCGGCGCGGGCGTGTACTACGACATCGACGATGCCAAGAGCGCCCTCTTCGTCGAACCGTATCTGGGCGGAAGCGCGGCGTTGCCGCCCGCGCCGTTTCCCATCAGACCCGAGTCGATCGGCTACCGCGTCTCCACGGGGTTGACGAACGGTCCCTACAACCGCTTCGGCTTCGGCGTGGACGGCGAGGCGTGGCTCGGCGCCGGCGCGGAGCTGCGAGTCCCGTGCAGGATCGATGGCGCGCCGTTCCTGACCATCACGCCGTCCATCGCCTACACGACGATCATCGACGAGGAAGTCCGCGATGCCGTGCGCCACGACGACAACGTGCTCGTCGGCCTGACGCTGAGCCTGGATTTCTGATGGGCGGCGGGCGCGCGATTCGGGCGCGCGGCGCGCTCAGGCGATGCGGAAGAAAAGCCAGTAGACGAGCGCGTTGATGATCGTCAACGGCACGCCGATGCGGGCGAACTCCCGGAACGTGAGCGTGTGGGGGGAGCGCTTCTCGGCGTTCTGGATGATGATGACGTTGCTCGCGGCGCCGAGGATGAAGAGGTTGCCGGCGATGGTGCTCCCGGCCGCAAGCGCCACGAAGCCCTCGGGCGTCGTGCCCGCGTCGAGCAGCACCTTCTGGTAGAGGGCCACGAGCGGCACGTTGGAGATGCACTGGCTGAGCGCGATGCTCACCAGGAAGATCATCTCGACCGATGTCAGGGGCACGGGGGCGCGCGCGAGCAGCGTCTGGAAGACGCCGGAATCCCACACGCTCTCCATGAGGACGAACATCGCGGCGAAGAAGACGAGCGTGGGCCAGTCGATGCGCGCGAGGATCTGCCGGCGCCGCCGGCTGCCGACGAGGATCGGGAGCGCGGAGACGATGGCGATGTACGTCAGGCGGAAATCGACGCGGAGCCCGAGCAGCACGGTCAGGATCTTCAGGGCCACCAGGGCGAGCACCATCTGCAGCGAGATCCTGGCAAGGAGCGCCAGGTCGTGGTTCCTGATCGGCTCGTGCGAGTGCCGGAGCGGCGTATCGTGGAATTCATTGGGGTAGTAGCGCTTGAGGAGCAGGTAGGCGATGAAGAGGTTCGCGACCGTGGGGACGAGGAGCCAGCGGAAGAAGAACACGAACGGGTTCGCAATCGTGCCGTTGAGCGCGATGAGGAGATTCTGGGGGTTGCCGATGGGGCTTGCGACGCTGCCGGTCGTGACGCCGAAGGCGAGGGCGAGGAGCAGCATCTTCGGGCACATGTCGTGCCTGCGCGCGAGGAGGAGCACGACGGGCGTGCCGACGATGGCCAGGGTGTCGTTCATGAGGAAGGCCGATGCGGCGCCGGCCCCGAAGAGAACGCACAGGACCATGGCGTCGATGCTGTGGGCGCGCTTGAAGTACTTGTAGGCCACGTGCGCGAGGTACCCGCTCTCCTCGAGGGCCTGCCCGATGACGAACATGCCGAAGAGGAACAGCATGACGTCGACGTCGATGGCGCGCAGCGCCGCGCGCGGGGAGATCTGTCCGGTCGCGACGACGACGGCCGCGCCGCCGAGCATGATCTGCCAGATCGCGAGCTTCACGTTCCCGATCTGCCTGACGGCGATCAGGACGAAGACGATCGCGAGCGTGATGAGGGAAATGTTCATGGGCGTCGGGGCGCAACCACGCTATTGTAGCGGCGGCACGGATGCCGCCGCAAGCCGGGCGGCTCGCCTTCGCGCGCGTTCGGGATGCACTGGAAACGGTTACGAAGGACGGTTGCCACGAAGACACGAAGGCACGAAGGGGCGTCGGTGTATCCCGAACACGAGGTGCGTCCTGCGATCCTCGGTGTGTTCATGGCCGTGTACGCTCTCCTCCCCGTCTTCGCGCAGGCGGACAGGCGTAATGTCCGGGAGAGAAGACCGCAAGGAGACACGGAGGGCACAGAGAACGAAACGCGAGACGTTGCGCGGCTCCGTGTCAGACGCGGTGGTCTCTCTCCGTATTCTTCTCTGTGCCCTCTGTGCCTCTGTGGTTTCTTTTCCGTCAGATGACACCCGTCTGTGCACACGAACACGGCGAGAAAACCGTGAACGGTTACAAAAAATGGGGGGCAGGCAACCCGTGGTTGCCTGCCCCCCCCGAGCCTCCGTGGGAGGCCCGCGAGAGGCGACGTGCGCCGTTAGTAATCCGGGCACGCCCTCGCGCAGGGCAGCGTCACGTCGGACTGCGGATAGAGCCGGCAGCCCGCGTTCGCCGGCATGATCGTCGAGGCATCAGGCCCCAGCATATCGCCGTTCGTGAACAGGTACGAGAGCAGCCTGATCGCATCCGCGATGTCCACCAGGTCGCTGTTGTTGGTGTCCATCTGCGCCTGGCAGCAGGGGCTCTTGCACGGGTCGGCGGCCGAGCCGAACAGGTAGCCGAGAATGCAGACCGCATCCGCTATGTCGAGGGCCTTGCTGCAGTTGGCGTCGCCGATGTACACCATCGTGCCCACGGAAACGATCGTCACTTCCCAGCTCGCCTCGGCCGAACCCGCGTCATCGGTCACGCGGACCGTGACCGTGAACGAGCTCGGGGCCGGTTCGGGCCACGCGTACCGGATCTGGAAGGTGCGCGCCCCGAGCTTCTCGACCGTGGCGCCCTCGGGCGACAGGACCTCGACCGTGGCCTCGCCCGTCGCCGTGACGTTGAGCTCGCGCAAGTACGGGCTCGCATCGGAGTTGACGGAGTCCGATTCGGGCGCGTCGACGAACGCCGGCAGCACCTTCACGAAATCGAAGCCCGCCTGGAAGCTCGTGAGCACCTCGCCCGGCGTCATCGCGTAATCGAAGATGCGGAACTCGTTGTAGCTGGCGGCGAGCATTGGGTCACCCCACTGCGCGCGGCCGAGCCAGTTGTTGACGTCCGGCATGTCCGAGAGCGCGAAATGAGGCACGCCCTGGGCGACGAGGACGCCGTTCAGGAACATGCGCACGCTGCCGGCCGCGCCGTCCCACGTGACCGCGACGTGCTGCTCGCTGCCAATCGGGAACGCGGGGCCGTCGATAACCCGCTCATTGGCGGTCGGGCCCTGACGGTAGCCGGTCCTGAGCACGCTGGCGCCGCCCCAGGGGGTCATCATGACGTAGTACGAATTGGCGGCGCCGGTCGACAAGTTCTCGCCCTGGTCGCTCGTCCCGAAATCGAAGATGCGCTGCCAGTACGAGCCGGACGGACCGTTCCACGCGACCCATGCCTCGAAGGTGGCCTGGTTGCCGAGAGCCGATACGATGCCGTTCGGGAGGTCGATGTACGCGCCCGGAGGCGTCTTGAACGGATCGAGAGGATCGGGGAAGAGTCCCGCGCCGTTCGAGTTCTGCGAGCCGTCGTTGCCGAGCGCCGCGCTGCCGCCGCCGAACGTGACGTTGCCGTACGGTGTCCCGTGCGCCGTGCCGACCGAGTCGTTCGCATCCTCGGTGAAGCTGTAGCGATGGACGGGCCCCGCCGGAACCCCGGCCGCCGGCTTGACGACCGCGACCTCCCACGCCGCCGCCGCCGAGCCGTAGTCGTCCGTGAGCTTCAGGTCGACCGTGAAGCTGTCGGGCTCGGGCACGGGGAGCGCGTACTCGAGCCGGAACTGAAGCGCCGAGAGCTGCGTGATCGTCGCCCCCGCGGGCGCGAGGACCTCGATCGCCGCGGCGCCGACGGCGCTCACGTTGAGCGTGCGCACGTACGCGCTGCCCGGATAGACGAAATCGCTCGCCGGAGCGTTCAGGAACGCCGGCGGCAGGTACGGGAACGAGGGGCGCTCCTGCAGGTAGTTGTGCCGCAACTGATAGTAGGAGAGCGGCTCATTGTGAATCCTGACCTTGCCGAGGGCGAGGACGCCGCGCAAGCCCGTGTCGCCGATGGCGCCGCCCTGAACAAGCTGGCACGCGAGCGTGATCTTCGAGGCCTCGACAATGTTGAGGACGCCCGCGCCGAGGTACTCGGAGTTCCAGAGCTCGCCGTCGGCGACGGCGTACTGCGTCGCGCCGTCGAACACGTAGGCCATGTGATGCCACTGCTTGGCCACGGGGGCGCCGCCGGCGCTGCTCCAGCCCATGTCCGGCCAGCCCCAGTGTCCCATCGCGCCGTACGCGGCGTTGGTGCCGTAGTTGAAGCTCATGTTGTTGCCGTCGTTGGGGCCGCGCGTGCCCCAGGCGAGGATCGTCTGCTCGTCGGGAATCGATTCCGTGTAGACCCAGGCCTCGATCGTGCTCGTCGCATTCAGGCCGACGATGCCGGCCGGGGCCGCCGCCTCGGGCTGCTGGTAGGAATCGATCGTCGCCGTCGTGTTGAAGCTCACGCCGCTGGCGCCCGCGATCTCGACGACCGCGGGATCGCCGACCTCGACGAAATCCCCCAGCGTTCCGTTGTTGGCCCACGACGGCGTGCCGGCCGAGGGATCGGCCGCGCTGAGGTCGACGAAGAGCTCGCCGCCGATGGCAAGCTCGCCCTCGGGCGGCAGATCCTTGACGGTGACGCCCCACGTGGCGACGACGGCGCCCGCGGTGTTCGTCGCCTCGATCCTGACTGCGAACAAGGCGGGCACATCCTCGGGAAGCACGTACGAGAAGAGGCCGTCCTCGGTGATCGTGCCGCCCTCGGGAGCGAGCACGGCGAGCGTCGGCGTGGGAACGCCGACCACGGTGATCTTGCGGGTGTAGGGCAGATCGCTGCCCGTCCAGGCCACATCGGTGGTCGGGGCATCGAGGAACTTCGGCGCCGACGGGAAGTCGAGATACTCGGCCTCGTAGTTCGCGGCCACCTGCGCCGCGGTCAGGGCGCGGTCGTGGACGCGCATCCTGCCGACGGAGATGACGCCGCGCAGGCCGGTCTCGAAAGTCCCGGCGTCGCTCTGGAGCTGCTGCGTGAGCGTGATCTTGGGAAGCGGCCAGAGGTTGAGGGCCCCGGCGATGTTCTCCGAGTTCGTCTGCGCGCCGTCGGCGAAGGCGCGCTGGTTCGTGCCGTCGAACGTGTAGACCAGGTGATGCCACTGGCCGGGAGGGGGAGCGCCGGCGGCGCCGGAGCTGTACCAGCCCATGTCGCTCCCACCCCAGTGTCCCACCGCGCCCCACGTCGCGTGGGTGCCGTAGTTGAAGCTCATGTTCGTGCCATCGGGTCCGCCGCGGTGGCCCCAGGCGACGATCGTCTGCTCCTCGGGAAGCGCGCGCTCGGAGTACACCCAGGCCTCGACCGACATCGTGGGGTTCGTCCTCGTGAGGGTCGCCGGCGCGGAGGCCTCGGCCTGCTGATAGGCATCGATGACAGCCGTCATGTTGAAATTCACGGCGGGTGCGCCCGAAACCGTTGCGGCGGTCGGGTTGCCGACCTCGACGAAGTCCTTGAGCGCGCCCGCGTTGGCCCAGGCGGCCGTGCCCGCCGACGGGTCGGCCGCGTCCAGGTTGACGAGCAGCGCGCCCGCGGTCTGGATGCCGGGCGTGAACTGCGCGACCGAGACGTCGTCCCAGTACACGGCCGTGCCCTCGTTGTAGTAGTCAATGACCGTCATCGCGACGGCCGTGTCTGCCGGCGCCCAGTCGACGTTCTCGATAAGGGCCGCGCCGTTGTAGTACACGCTCTTCTTGTTGGCGTCCAGATCGACGACGACCCTGATCTCGGACCACGCGCCGACGACGAGGGGAAGCGTGTGCGTGTCGTCGTAGTGGATGACGCCCGTGCCTCCCATGGTGAGCTGGAGCGCCCACGAGTAGCTCTGGGTGGCCCGGTCGAACACGTTCATCATGATGAAGAACGCGTTGGCCGTATGATCGGACGGGATGAAGACCTTCGACCGGACTTCCCAGACGCCGCTCGTCTGCGGGACGTCCGCGGTCACGTCCTTCACGCCGTCGAGCTTCAGGCTTTTTGTGCCGGTCGCCGCCTGTTCGGTGGAGACCACGCCATCCTCGGCCGCAACCGCGCTCCACGTGCTCCAGATCCCCTTGCCCAGAAGCCCGGCGCCGACCTCGTACGACTCGAAGTCGTCGTAGACTCCGCCGGCCGCGCACGTCACGCTCAAGCACACGAGCGCACCGAACACGGCCGCGCAACTCACGCGTTTTCGAACAATCATCAGTACAACCTCCTTCTCTCAAGCAGCCGACGCCTCGTTGCAGGGGCGCAAGGGAAGACCGCCCCCTGGCTCCCGTCCTCGAACCACAGTGATCATGCCGAACGTATACGCACCCCTGCCTGATTGTCCATTGTACCTAGCCGCGAATGCGCGCGTCAATCGCGTACGGGCCGTTCCGCGCGCCCCGTTCCTTCCGTTATGACGACCAGGCAATCGATGGGAACCTTGTCGATGACCTCCTTTCCGCCGCCGATCCAGCGCACCTCGACCCTGTCCACGCGGTCGCGCCGTCCCAGGCCGAAGTGGAGTCTCGTCCCATGGTGGCTCTGGTAGCCGCGCCCGCTGTGCACCTCGTCGAGCTGCGCCAGGTCCCCCGCGACCACCGTGACATGCGCCCCGATGCCGTCGCGGTTGGTCCTGACGCCCCGCAACTCTATCTGCAGCCAGTGGTTGGAATGCGGCGTCTCGTTCCGCAGAATCGTGGGCTCCCGCCGCGAGTTGAGCACCACCACATCGATGTCCCCGTCGTTGTCGAGGTCATCGCAGGCGATGCCGCGGCTCGAGCGCGCGACGAGAAGCCCGTCGCCGCAGCGGTCGGACACGTTGACGAAGCGGCCGTCCCCCGTGTTCATGAGGAGCACGTTGCGCACCTCGTAGGCGGCCACGTTGTCGAAGAGCTCCACGTTGTCGTGGAGGTGCCCCGCGGCGACGACAATGTCGCGGTCTCCGTCGTTGTCGAAGTCGGCGAACGCGTTGCCCCACGTCACCGGGGTGAGCGTGCCCTCGCCCGCGCCGGTCACGCGCGTCACATCCTCGAACGTTCCGTCGCGGAGGTTCCGGTAGAGCGTGGCCGTCTCCTGCTGGTACGACGTCGCGTAGAAATCGAGCCACCCGTCGTTGTCGAAATCGCCGCAGTCGATGCCCATGGTCGCCTGGGGGGAGCCGCCGAAGTCGTACGCCAGGCCGGCCGCGAGCCCCTGCTCCTCGAAGAACCCCTTGCCGTCGTTCACCCAGAGGAAGTTCCCGGCGACGTCGTTGCCGACGATGATGTCGGTGTCGCCGTCGTTCTCGATGTCGGCGCACACCATGCCCATGCCGGTGCCCTTCGCCGAGGCGATGCCGCGCTCGGCGCTCACGTCGGTGAACGTGCCGTCGCCGTTGTTGCGGTACAGGTTGTCCGGCGTCGGCCGGTAGTCCATGGGGCCCACGTACGCCGGGTGGCCGTTGAAGCGGACGATGCGGTGGTTCTCGTAAGTGAAGTCGACGTAGCGCGCGGCGTACAAGTCGAGGTCGCCGTCCCCCTCCATGTCGAGGAAACACGCCCCGGCGCCGAGGTGCGGGCCGAGCCCGACGCCGGCCCGGGCGGTGACATCCGTGAACGTGCCGTTCCCGTTGTTCCGGAGCAGGATGTTCGGGCCGAAGTTGTCGAGAAAGATGTCCTTGCGGCCGTCGCCGTCGTAATCGGCGACGGCTATGCCGAGCGCGTAGGCGGTCAGGGCGACGCCCGCGGCCTTGCTCACGTCGGTGAACTTCCAGCCGCCGTCGTTGCGGTACAGGGCGTGCGCCGGCTGCTCCTTGACGACCGTGCCCTCGAGCGGGGCGCCGTTCGGAAAGTAGATGTCATGGTCGCCGTCGTTGTCGTAATCGAAGGTCGCAACGCCGCAGCAGACGGTCTCGACGATGTAGCGCTTGCCGGAGCTCCCGTCGGTGTGGACGAAGGCGATGCCGGTCTCCTTCGTGACATCGCGGAGCGCGATCGTGCAGGGCGCATCGGCGCCCCGCCCCGGCAGGCTCAGGGCCAGGACGGCGATCAAGGGCGCGATGTGCGGCACGGTCGATGCGCTCGGCATGGTCACTTTCTCGCGCTCAAGGTTTCGTGGAACTGCCGGTAGCGGGCGTTCGCGGGATCGAGCGCCATGGCGCGTTCGATCGCGGCGATCGCGCCGGGAACGTCGCCCGCCATGGCGCGCGCCCGCGCGAGCGCCGCGTGCGCCTCGGCGTTGTCGGGCTCGATCGCGGCCAGCTCCTGGTAGCGGGCGGCGGCCTCGGCCGCGCGCCCGGCCCGCAGGCACACGGCGGCCAGGAAGATGCGGCTCTCGACGTTCGCGGGGTCGATCGCCGCCGCGCGGCGCCACAGGCGCTCGGCCTCATCTGCCTTTCCCATCGCTGCCATCACGCGCCCGATATCGGTGTGCGTCTTGGCCGTGCTTTGCCTCGTGATCCCGAGCACGTCGAGCGTGCTGCGGACGCGCCGGCCCCGCTCCTGCGTCGCGTCCTGCATGCCGTTGAATTTCGCGCGATGCGCCTCGGCGGCCTCGCGTTCGCCCAGGCGGGCGCAGATCGTCGCGAGGCTGTAGTAGACCTCGCGATAGTCCGGCTTGAGCTTGAGCGCGGTCTCGTAGCGCCGCTTGGCATTGGCGTAGTCGCGCAGGTGCTGGTAGGCCTGGCCGAGGAAACGCTCGGTTTTCGCCGTCGGCGCCGGGACGGCCGCGAGCACCGCAACGGCCTCGTCGAGCCTCCCTTGCTTGATGAGAAGCTCGCCGAGCTGCTCGTACGGCTCGGCGAAGGTGCGATCGATGGCGATCGCCTTGCGGAAGAGCGCCTCGGCCTTGGCGGAATCCTCCTTGATCGCGAACGCGTACCCGAGGTTGTTGCAGGTGTCGGCGCGCGACGGGTCGAGCGCCAACGCCTTCTCCCAGTGCGCGGTCGCCGCCTTCCAGTCGCCCTGCTCGTTGTGAACCAGGCCGACGAGATACAGCGCATCGTCGCTTTGCGGAAACATCGCGGCCAGGCGCAGGGCCTCGCGGCGCTGCTCTTCCCGCAAGGCCCGCTCCTCGGCCGCGGTCGAGGCGGGCGCGGCGGCCGCCGGTGCGGACGGTTGCGGTGCGGGGGGGTGCGGTGCGGCAGGGCCGGCCGTCGCCGCCGGCACGGACGATCGCGGTGCTGCGGGAGGCGCCGTGCGGCTGTCGCAGCCGGCCGCCGCCGCGAGGCATGCCGCAACGGCGAGCGTCATGAGCGCGATGCCGACTGCGTGTGCGCCGTGGCGCGCGGCCATACCGTTTCCGTGCCTCATCGTGCCGGGAACACGAACACCGTGGCGCTCATGGCCGGAACCTCGAGCGCATCGCCGAGCGCCGCGGCGCGTTCCGCGACCGTCACCTGCGGCGGCTTGCCCGGCACGTTGCAGGCATCGGGGCTCGGCCCCGTGAGGACGTACGCCGTGCCCGCGGGCGCGAGATTCGCGCCGGCGAGCTTCATCGCCACGGTCGCGGGGGAGAGCGTCGGGTTCACGACGGAGATCGTGAGCGCCTTGCGTCCCTCGGTCCAGGCCGCGGCGACGTCGAGCGGCGCCGGCGAGCCCTCGACCGCGACCGGCACGACGCCGAAGCGCGCGCGATAGAGCGCCAGCACGAGGCCCGTCGTGTCGAACGCCGCGGCGGTCTTCGTCGTCTTGATGCAGCCGATGACGTTCACGGTCTGGGCGTAGTTCGCCATGAAGATGATGTCCGTCGCGCGGTTGTACTCGTTGAGCCCCGCGGCGATGCCGAGCGCGTCCTTCAGGAAGTACTGCGTGCCCAGCTCGCCGTAGGGGTGCGGGCCGTACCAGTAGTTCCACTCGTCCATGGCGATGCGGATGTCCTTGCCGGCCAGCGCCGGGATCGCGGTGCGATACAGGCGGTGCGCGTCGGCGATCCTGCGAATGTTGTCGGAAATCTGGCGCGCGTGCGACAGGAGCCCCGGCTGCGCGCCGCAGTAGAAGTGCTCGCTCATGAGGTGCATGTTGTCGGCGCAGTTCTTGAGCATCGTCTCGCTCCAGGCGCCGACCGCGCCGACCGCGACGAACTTGAGCGCGGGGTCGACCGCGTGCATCGCCTTCGCGAAGACGTTGTGCTTCTCGACGTACTGCGCGAGCGGCATGTGCCCGAGCTGCCAGTTGCCGTACATCTCGTTGCCGATGCCCCACCAGATGACCTTGTAGGGCTCGGCGCGGCCGTGCGATGCCCGCAGCCGGCCCATGGGCGTGTCGGGCGCGCCGTTGGCGTACTCGACCTCGCTCGTCGCGAGCGCGACGTCGCCCAGCCCGCTGTTCACGACGATGAGCGGTTCGGTGCCGAGCTCGCGGCAGAACGTCATGAACTCGTTGATGCCGAAGTCGTTGTGCTCGACGCCCCGCCACGCGGGATTCTTGCGCGGCGGCCGGCGGTCGGGGTCGCCCAGGCCGTCCTTCCAGTCGTAGCCGCTCACGAAGTTGCCGCCCGGCCATCGATAGATGGGCGAGTTGAGCTCCTTGAGGAGCGCGAGCGTGTCGGGACGCATGCCGGAGACGTGGTCGGCCGGCATGAGGGAGACGGCGCCGATGCGGACGGCGCCGCCCGCGCGCGGCGCGGCGCTGATCTCCAGGCGCCCATCGTCCGTGCTCGCGCCGGCCTTGACGCGGAACGGCTTCTTCTCGTAGTCCGCCGACATCCCCGCGATTTCGATGCGCCGGCGGTCGTTCTCGCCCGGGCCCCAGACGAGGCTCACGGTGACAGACCCCGTCTCTCCCGTGCCGGCGATGGCAACGCGGCCGACGTACTCCTTGCCCGCGATCAGGCCCAGGCCGTTCTGGGCGATGCCGGCGGGCGCGCCGCCCGCGCTCGGGCGCAGCTCGACGGCGTGCGCTCCGGCAAGCGGCGCCCGGGTGTGCATCGTGACCGCCGCCCCATCCCCGAGCGCCTTCCAGGGCGATCCCCTGTCGCCGATGGCGTGGAAGAACTTGCGGTCCTCGAGCATCTCGGCCCAGATGCCGCCGTAGATGCAACGGCCGAGGTGCT
>JBFZCA010000386.1:0-2579 GCA_041308205.1 Planctomycetota bacterium
TCGGCGCCGAGTCCGTTGCCTCCCAGGGACCGTCGCGCGACCGCCGGATCGAGGGCGCAGACCTCCGTCCGCCGCCGGGCGAGATCGACGTGGAGCACCGCGCCCATGTAACCGCCGCGGGACCCCGTCATCGCCCCCTCCAGTTCGATAGCCCAAGCCGCGTCAGGGTCTCCGCGCGCGGCAGGCCGTCCTCGCCCCACCCGCGCAGCGCGTAGTACCCGCGCAGCATGGCCGGCAGCGAGTCCATCTCGTGCACCGTCTCCGTCTGGCCGTGCGAGACCGCCAACGGCTCGTCCGTGAACCGCGCTGGCAGGTTGTCCGCGCGCGCGTCGAGCCCGCACGCCGCGTTCATCAGCCGCTCGAGGTTCACGATGCGCTCGCCGGCTTCGAGCAGCTGGCCCGCGCCGAGCGCGCCTCCCAGAACGCAGACCGCGTCGGCCAGGTCCTGCGGGTCGAGCGCGTACAGCTCGGCCGTCGTGAACTTGCAGACGCCGAGCGCGTCGGACGCCGCGCAGTACTCCTCGCTGAAGCGCACGAGCGCGGGCTTGCTGGCCTCGTCGCCGGGATCCAACACGTCCGGGTACACGCTCGCCAGGTGCCGCTTGGCCGCGGCGTCGAGATGCGCGACATCGATGGTCGGGAGCGCGTAGAGGTGATCGGCACCGCGGTTCGAGGTCGCGTGCCCGAGACCGAACGACTTGGCGACGCGCGGCTCCTGCCCTGGAATCTCCAGGCCTTTCACATGGAGCGCGTACGGGAGAGCCGCATCCCCCAGCGCGGCCGCTGCCGCGCGCGTCCCCAGCGCAAGCAGCGCGCCCATCCCCTCGCGACGCGCGATCTCGTCGATAAGGCCGGCCACGGCCCCCGCGTCGCCCCAGCCGGCCCCCAGCGCGGGATCGTTCAGGAGCCCGTGCTCGCGGCACTCGAGCGCGAAGGCAATCGTCGCGCCGACGGAGATGGTGTCGAGACCCAGTTCGTTGCAGCGCGCGTTCGCGTAGAGAAGCGCCTCCGCGTCGCCGCACAGGCAGTTCGGCCCCAGGGCGTCGATCGTCTCGTACTCCGGCCCCGCGCTCCGCGACTGGTACCGGCCGCCGCGCACCTCCGAGATCCGACCGCAGCGAATCGGGCAGCCCGGACAACCCGCAGACTCCGTGCGGTAGGCCTCGAGGGCGTCGGCATCGATCTGGCGCACGAACGAAACGCTGCCGCGCCGGTGGTTGGCCGCCGGGAGGTCGCCGCGCTCATTCTTGATCGCGACGAGGAACGGCGTGCCCCAGCGGGAGAGATCGGCCACGCCGGGCGCAGCGAGAATCTTGGCCGTCGCCGCCCGCGCCAGGACCCTGAATGCGCTTGGGACGCGGCGCCCGCCGCCCTCCTCGACCACGATCGCCTTCAAGTTCTTCGACCCCAGGACCGCGCCGCCGCCGCAGCGGGCGGCGGCCCGCTCGCCGTCGACGATCACGGCAGCCAGCGGAACAAGCCGCTCGCCCGCCGGACCGATGCAGGCGACCGCGGACTGCGGGTACTGACCGCGCAGGCGCATCGTGGTCTCGGAGGTTTCGCGTCCCCAGAGATCCGGGGCGTCGAGCAGCCGCACCCCCGACGTCCCGATCACGAGCACCGACGGCCGCGCCGCGCGCCCTGCGATCTCCAGCACCGCGATGTCATGAGCCGCAAGCCGCGGTCCGAGGGATCCGCCGGCGTTGGCATACCCGTAGACCTCGGTCAGCGGCGAGCGGAACGCGAACTGGACGCGCGACGCGGCTGGCCAGCCGGTGCCGTTGAGCAGGCCGCTCGCCAGGACGAGCAGGGCGTCCGCGCCGAGCGGCTCGCGATCCCAGACCTGTCGGTCCGCAAGGCGTCGCGCAGCCAGGCCGCGCCCCCCGAGGTAGGCCGCGACGTCCGCCGGGGCGCAGCGGGTCTCGCGAGCCCGGCCGGAGGTGAGGTCGACGTCGACGACGCGGCGCGGGGAGGCGTCGGCCCAGCTCATCGTGCGCCTCGCTCGCCCTCGGTCACACCGTCGAGCCGCTCCAGCTCGACGCCTCCAGCGTGAGCGCACGCCCCGCTGCGGCAGTCGACGAGGGCGACCGCCGCCACCTTCTGCAGATCGTTCAACCCTGGGATCGCCTCGAAGACCCCACCCGCCTCCCGCAAGAGGTCGGAGAACAGGCGCCCGTAACCGGGCGATGAGGAGAAGACGAGGCCGTCGGCCACGGCTTGGAGGTCCCAGCCGGCCGGAGCGTCGACCGTCACCACGACGCGGCCGGCGTAGTGGATCAGGTCATCGGGCGTGATCAGCGATCCCGCGCCGCACGGCGCAAGCGGCACCGCCCCGAGCAGCGCCGTCACCGGCGCGACCTCAAGGCCCAAGCACTCGACCATCGTGAACAGCACGCACTCGTTGACGCGGCCGGCGATCTGCGCCACGCCGGCGAGGCTGCGGCTGGGAACGACGAGCAGCGTCACATCGCGGGGAGGCAGCCCGGCACGCCGCGCGAGCGCGCGCACGGCGGCCGCGCCGGGCAGGATCTCGGACTCCACCACCGCCACGCCCCACGGGTTCCGCACCCCGCGCAGCC
>JBFZCA010000387.1:0-6205 GCA_041308205.1 Planctomycetota bacterium
CGGCCCGGATCGCTCGCGCGCGCGCGCTTGCGCACGGGGCATGGAAGAGCGGCGCATACGAGACGACGCCCGCGCGCGCGGCCTTGTGCGGCGCCGCGTCCCTCCTTGCCGCGCGCGGCAAGGACGCGCTCGACCGCGATTGCGCGGACGACATGGCGGTCGACCTCGTCCGGACGCAGCTTCCCGGCGGCCTCTTCCCGTTCCCGGCAGGCGTCATCGAGCAGCACTGGCCCGCGCTGGCGCTCGCCGACTACGCGCGCCTTTTCCCCGATTCGACCGTGACGCCGAGGGTCGAAGCCGCGCTCGACGCCTGCGCCGCGCGCATCGAGCGGCTCTGCCTGCCGACGCCCTTCGGCAACGCCAGGGCCGTTGACGCCGAGGACCGCGAGGTCGACATCCCCTCGTGGCGGGCCGGCACGACTCTCTACATCCTCTCGCAGGCCGTGTGCATGTGCGCGCACCCGCGGTCCGAGGCGGCCATGCGGCTCGGGATGCACGTCGAGCGCCAGG
Source organism: Planctomycetota bacterium (assembly GCA_041308205.1). Classification (GTDB taxonomy): domain Bacteria; phylum Planctomycetota; class UBA8108; order UBA8890; family UBA8898; genus UBA8898. The sequence continues at coordinate 511 of JBFZCA010000387.1, forward strand.
TGCAGTTCCTGCTCGGCTTCAACCCCCTGGGCAGAGCGCTCGACCTCGAGAAGGCCGAGTCGCTGCGGAGCTCCGCGGGCGAACGCGTGCGCCCCGGCGAGGTCATGCTCGGCGAGCACGTCGACCCGCTGCGCGCGAACCTCTACATGCTCCACGTGAGCGCCTCGCTCGCGGCCCGGCTCGCCGAGGCCGAACGCCTGTGGCAGGAGTACGAGCGCGTGCGCAAGGAGCGGCAGGCGCAGGAGCGCTAGCGCCCGCGCTCCCGCATCGACAGGCAGACAACGAAGACGTCGCCGCGAAGGCGCCAAGGGGCGCGTGTGCGGCCGCAGCGGCGCCCGTCGTCCCCCGTCCAGGCAGATGACACGGCTCCAGCCGGTTCCGAGATCCCTTCGTGCCTTTGTGCCTTCGTGGCTGCTTCGTCTTTCACCCTCGCGCCTTGGTGGTTCTTCTCGTCGTTCCCTTCGTGCCTTCGCGGCATTTCCTTCTCGTGCCTTCCCGGGCTTGCGGCAGGCTTGCCCGCCGGCCCCTCTTCCCCCACAATTGCCGCGGGAGGTCGCCATGCATACCCTGCTTCTCCTCGCGCTGCTCGCGGCGGAAGTCCCGCAGGCCGCGCTCACCGTCCGCGGCACATGGGTCCTCGACCGCGAGGGCACGCCCGTCCGGCCGGCGCTCTGGATGCGGGGCCTGCAGACATCGGGCATCGCCGTGAGCGACGGCGCGCTCGTCGCGATCGGCGACCAGCGCAGCAACTTCCCGGCGCGGCTCCTCACGATGGCGCTCCCGCCGCGCGCGGCCGACCCGCCCCGGGAGACGCGCCTCAGCGAGGCTCCCGTCGAGATCCTGCCCGGCCCCGGCCTTCCCGGCCCGCTGCTTCGCCGGTACCAGAGCAAGCCCAACCCCGATTTCGAGGACATCGCCGCCGACCCCGGCCGGCCGGGCGTGTTCTTCGCCGTCATCGAGCAGGACGGCATGCTGCTTCTCGAGATCACCCGCCCGGACGCGAGCCCCGCGGCGACGATCACGGCGATCGCCGAGATCCTCGCGCCGGACTACGAGCCGTGGCGCGATGACCCGAACTACCGCATGGAGGGCCTCGCCGTCGCGGGCCCCGGCCCCGAGATCATCGTGGCCTTCGAGCGCGCCAAGGACTCGCTGCCCCGGCTCTACAAGGTCGTCTGGAAGCCGGGCGAGACGAGCCTGCCGGCCGCCCCGCTCGCCGTCCCGTTCGACGCGCTGCCCGCGCGGGAGGGCAAGGGGCCCCTCAACATCAACGCGCTCGCGTACCTGAAGCATGCCGGCGCCGAGACGCTGCTCCTGCTCGCGCGCGACCACGAGCGCCTGCTCGTCCTCGACCTGAAGACCCGCGCCTTCACGCGCATCGTGGACCTCGACTTCCGCGGCCCGGACATGGAGAAGCTCGTCTGGACCTCGCCCGAGGGCCTCGCGATCGATGCCGAGGCCGGCATCGCGTACATGATCAGCGACCCCGACTCGGAACGCGGCAACTACCGCGCCGAAGGCGCCGGCGAGGCGGCCGGGAACTACGCCGATCTCGTGCCGCTGCTCTTCGCCGTGCCGCTCGCCGCGATCCTGCCCGGCGCCGCCCCGCCGCCCGCCAAGTGAACGCATGCGCTGCGATGCCGTCATCTTCGACCTCTTCGGCACGCTGGTCGAGCCGCTCACGCGCGAGGGCGCGCGCGAGCTTCAGGCGCGGATGTCCGCGGCGCTCGGCATCGCGCCCGAGGACTTCACGCACTACTGGTCGCACGTCACGTTCGAGATGCGCGCGACCGGCGCCTTCGCCTCGGTCGAGGACAACCTCGTCCACATCTGCCGCCTGCTCGGCGTGCCGCCGGCGGACGGCCGCGTCGAGGCGGCGGCCGCGATCAGGCGCGAGCTCACGGTGCGCTGCATGACGCCGCGCGACGACGCGGTTCCGGCGCTCAGGCGCTTGAAGGCGCTCGGGTGCAAGACGGGCCTGGCAAGCGACTGCTCGCCCGATGTCCCGCGCCTCTTCAGGGAGACGCCGCTCGCCCCCTACATCGACGCGCCGTTCTTCTCCTGCACGGCGGGCGTCAGGAAGCCCGATCCGCGCATCTACCGCATGGTCAGCGAGGCGCTGCGGGTCCCGCCGGCGCGCTGTCTCTTCGTCGGCGACGGGGACAGCAACGAGCTCACGGGCGCCGTCAACGCCGGCATGGCGGCCGTCCTCATTCGAGTCCCCGGCGACCGCGGCCTCAGGCGCTTCGAAGATGCCTGGTCGGGGCCGCGCATCAGCGCCCTCGCGGAAGTGCCGCCGCTCGTTGAAGACGGCGGCGCCTCCTGAACGGCGGGAGCCGAACCCGCGCTCAGTCCTCCGGCGTCGCCGGCTGCTTCTCGAGCGCCTCGCGCGTCCGCTGCCAGAGCGCCGCGCCGCGCCGGTTCCCGGGATCGAGCTCGCGCACGCGGCTGAGCGTTCTGAACGCATCCACCGGCCGGCCGCGCGCAAGCTGCGCCTCGCCCAGGTCGAGCAGCACCCCGGCGTTCCGCGGCTCGTTGGCCGCCTGCTGCTCGAGCGTGCGAATTCGCGCGGCAAGATCGCGCGCCTCGGAGAACCTCGCCAGCGCCTCCTGCGCCTGCCGCGTCTCGCCCCGGCGGCTCATGAGCTGCGCGAGCGCGTACCAGGCGTAGTGCAGGTGCCTGTCCAGGGCAAGCGCCTCGTTGAAGGCCGCGAGCGCCTCGTCGTCGCGTCCGAGGGCGACGAGCGCGCAACCCAAATGGTAGCGCGGCTCGGCGCGCCCCGGAACGTGCGGCAGCACGGCGCGAAACTCCCTGAGCGCGGCCGCCGCATCCCCGCGCTTCAGGAGCGCGTGCGCGAGATTCAGCCTCAGGGCGGTGTCGCCGGGGGCGCGGCGCAGCGCGGCAACGAGAAGCTGCTCCGCCTCCTCGAACGCGCCCGAGGCCATAAGCTGGGTCGAGAGATGGTGCGCGGCCGGCGCGTGGCCCGGATCCGCGGCGAGCGCCTCGCGGTAGTATCGCATGGCCGGCTCGGTCTGGTGCCGCGCCTCGGCAAGCCTTCCCAGTCGATAGGACGGCTCGGGCGAACGCGGATCGAGCGTCCGGGCATGCGTGTACGCCGCCGTCGCGCCATCGCGGTCGCCGGTCGCCTCGATCGCCTGCCCGCGGACGAGGTGGCACTCGGCGTTCTCCGGAGCGGCGGCGCAGGCTTGCTGCGCCGCGTCGAGCGCGGAACGCGCCTGTGCGACCGTGAGCAACGTCCGGGCGATCGCAAGCAACGGCTCCGGCCGCCCGGGGTTGTGCAGGCGCGCGGACTCGAAGGCCGTGAGCGCCTCGTGCACCCGGTCGGCATCGAGCGCCTCCTTGCCGCGGCGCATGTCGGGATCCGCGCTCAGCGGATCCTGCGGGCCGGCGCCTCGTCCGAGCAGCACGGCCGCAACGACGCCGGCGGCAAAGGCCGCGCACACGAGGAGAAAGAACAGGCGCTTTCGTCCCGCCGCTCCGGCCGCCCGTACCTGTCCGCCTCTTCCTGCTCCCATACCGCCGTTCGGAACGCTCCCATGACCGCATGCGCCCGCGAGCCGCGCGGGGCGCGCGGGCCACCACAGTATGGAAGCCGCGCCGATCCTCCGCAAGGCGGGTGCGAGATTAAAAACCGCCGAAATCCCGGCGGGTTCCTATTGCATTCGAATTCCCTCCTGGGTTACAATGGCCGTCAACCGGGTCAATGAGGACAACAACGGCAGCATTGGTTTGTGGAGCAGAGGATTGTCGAGTTTCCGTTCCGGTTGAGCGCGGCCATGTTCGTACGGGGCAGGATTCGGCGGCGCGCGGAGCCTGAACGCGGCGATGAGTGCTTCGCCGCGGGGCGTCGGTTCCCGCAAAAACCCCGGAATTCCTCCCCATATGTCTTGACAAGCACGGCTCGATCTGCGTAGAATAGACCTCGGCGTTTGGTGTGCAGTGAATGCATGGTTCAGAGGAGAGGAGATGTCAGTACGCTACGAGCGGCGTGTGCGGTCTTCTGTCCTCGCGGTCGTCCATCTATGAGAAGGAGGTTGTTGGTATGTTGTTGCGAAACCGTTGGTGCATAGTAGCTTTGCTGGCGGCGGCGATGACCGCCGGCACCGCGTACGCCGCAGAAACTACGATCTTCGATGACTTCGAGTCGTACACGGAAGGGGTCGGCACGTTCGGCCTCGGTATCTGGACCACGTGGGATAACGCTCCCGCGGCGGACGGCGTCATTTCGACGGAACAGGCGTCGTCGGGCACGAAGAGCCTGAAAGTCCGCCCGAACAACGACGTCGTGGGGAACCTCTGGCAGACCAAGGGAACGTGCGAGTTCAGCGTGAAGGTCTTCGTGCCTTCGGACCACGTCGGCTCGAGCTTCGTCATCCTTATGAACGAGTACGTGGTGGGCACGGCCTACAAGTGGTCGACTCAGATCGAGATGGCCGGAACGGCGACGATCGCCGAGGCCGGCGGGACGCTTCCCCTCGTGACGGGCGCGTGGTCGGACATCAAGATCGTCATCAACCTGACGACGAACAGGAAGTCGATCTACTACAACGGCGCGCAGCTCGGTTCCGAGGTGCCGTTCACCGGCGACGGCGCCATCGCGCTCGCGGTCGTCGACCTCTGGAACAACCCCGACAGCAGCCCCGTCTACTTCGACGACGTGACGCTCGTCGACACGACCCCCCCGAAGGGCCAGTGGACGGGCGTTCAGAGCGGCGTCGGCGACAGGTTCAACGACAACGTCGGCTTCCGGGGCACATCGGCGGCAGTCGATGGGTTCGAGCCCGGCATGGCCGTGAGCGGCGTCGGCGGCGACATCTGGGGTGACTGGGATTCCTTCTACTACGCGCACGACGACACCACGAAGGTGGTCGGCAACTTCGACGCGCAGGTCAAGATCGAGAGCTTCAAGAAGGAAGACGGCTCGGATCCGTGCTGGTGGGGCCGCGCGGGCTTCATGGTGCGCGAGAACACGGGCAACGGCTCGCCGTACGCCATGGTCGGCGTCAACGGCGGCCGCCAGGTCCTGAGCTATTCCCGCCAGGACAACGGCGCGAACTTCTGGGGCGACACCGGCGACGCGGCCGGCGGCAACACCGATCAGAAGACGCTGCCCATCTGGATGCGCCTGACGCGCACCGACAACACGTACAGGTTCTACTGGAAGCAGAACGAGGGCGATGAGTGGATCCTGCTCCGAGAGCACGGCCGCACCTGGACTCCGGCCGCGATGCTGCTCGGCTTCGGCGTTCAGAACCATAACGATTGCTGGGCCGAGCCGCCCGCGACCGGCAAGTTCTCGAACCTGTCGATCACGGACAGCACGGGCCCCGTCACTCTGCCGGACGCCATTGCGCCGGTCGGGGTCTATGGCGCTTCGGCCATGATCATGCCCACCGGCGTCTACGCCAAGTGGACGGCGAGCGCCGACACCGCTTATTTCATCGCCGAGCGCACGCAGAACGGCGTGACCGAGAACCTGACGCTTCCGGGCGCAATGCGCGAGGTAATCGATGACAGCGCCGCCGTGGGTCTCGTCACCTACAAGCTGACGCCGTACACCGCGACCGACGCGGCGGGCGGCGCCGCGACGATGAGCATCTGGACGAACGGCATGGACGGCGCGGGCTATGTCAAGCAGTGGAACATCTCGCCGCACCTCAACCAGCCGTACGGC
>JBFZCA010000388.1:0-3367 GCA_041308205.1 Planctomycetota bacterium
TGTCGTACAATTACGGCGCCGCCGGCGCGACGGCCGACATGCTGACACGGCCGGAGTACCATCAGTTCAGCCGGTATCTGCCGACTTCCGGCAATCACAGAGTCTACGAGTACTACATGGGCGCAAGTACCTGGGTCAGATCGGAATCGAAGAAGCAAGAGGGGCCGTGGAAGCTCAAGTTGACCGAAGAGGTCACGGACCCCGCGCTTGCAAGCCCAAGCGGCGGGTTCGATCGCTTCGGCCGCCCGGTGAACTTCAAGACGTGGAAGGGCGCGTCCGGATCGACATACTGGCCTCTTCGCCGCTCCCTGACGTATGATCCGCAGACAACGCAGCTCCTCGGGATCAACGACTTCAAAGGCGACAACGGCGTCGAGACCGAGATGGCCGACGACGATTATACGTCCTACAATGCCTTCGGCCGCGTGACCGGCCACCAGCACCGGCACAAGACGTGGAACGGCGTTGCCTGGGTCTGGCCCGCGGAGCCGGACACACGGAGCTGGATTTTCGACGGGGCCGCCAACGAGACGTGCAACTCGAAGGACACCGGCACGGAGTGCACCGCCCCGAGTCGGGAGTTCGATCTTCGGAACGAGATCGAGGCCATGGAGGGCGATCCCGAGGCCGAGGTCCTGTACGATGAAGCGGGACGATTGTTACACCTCAAGCATGCCCGGCATACCATCGACGTCTACTACTTCTACGACGCGTGGAATCGGCTGGCGGGCTACGGGGACTCGGCTGATGCGGCCGATGCCGTGTTCGAATATGATGCGATGGGACACCTGATCAAGCAGGGGCCCTCCAAGCACCTGTATTACGATGCGCAGGGCAATGTCGCGTGGGTCGCCGCGATGCCCGCCGGCGCTGACAGCATCAACGTGTGGAGCATCTACTCGGGGAGACTCTTGGCGATTCTCGAGGGCACCGCCACGAACTGGCACGTTCCCGATGCGCGCGGTCGCCCGGCGCTGACGACCGATCTCTCAGGCACGCCCAAGGAGCGCTACTGGGGGACGCCCGATGGCAACAACGATCCGCCAGGAGGAGATGGCCCGGGTGGAGCAGGCGGCGGCATAGCCGGATTCCCCGCGGCATCGACGGCGGGCGATTGCGATTCCGGCATGCCCGTCGCGTGGACGCCGTTCGGCTACGAGCCGCAGTACTTGCCGGTGTGGACCGGCGGCCAGTTCCTCGATACCGGGGCGCACATTATCGGAGGCCAAGGAGGGTTGCACTCGTGGAATCTTGATTTCATTACTTCGGTTGACGGCAATCTCGTCGGAGGGCCGGGCGGACACTGGACATCGATGGTCTTACGGCAGAGTCTTTCCGGTTTCACTTTACCGAATTGGGTACTAGCTGCGGAAGACGGTGACTGGGAAAGAGAGAAGGCGAAGCCTGTTAAGGGGCTTGTAGAGAAGGAAATAATCATGAAAGGCGGCGAGCACATCGTCGAGAAGGGGATCGAGGTGGGAGGTGCGATGAGGGGAATCATCCCGAAAGGTGGGCTGGCGCCTCTGCCAGGCGGAGACCCAACGGGCGGATATACCTACCTCTTCATTCAACTCGCCCAGGTGTCCGGCCTGATGAACCTCAACAACCGGTGTCATGCATGCTGTCGTGATCTTGCCGACTGGGGACGTGGCGGTTTTTGGGACAACTATCAGCGACACGGTGAGAACCCAAATAATGACAAGCCGTGCCATGGCGAGAAAGTCCTTGGCGAGACGGGCAACCCCGTCAACAAGAAATCGAAGTTGGACAACGCTGCCGGCGAAGCTGCGGCGTCAATCGACTGCTACCGCGACGAGGAGGGAAACATCTGGGCGGCAACTGGCCGCGAGGACGGCTCTTATGTACTGTGTCGTTGCGGCGAACCGCAGGCGTTTGCGTGGAACAAGAAGCTCCGCGGATCACCGGCGGCGTATAGCGCGGGAGCGGCGGCTAACCGTCTCGGTCGCTTGGAGTTCCTGGTGCCTTCAAAATGAACGGAAGCAATTGAACTGCATGAGGCTGTACCGCGCGTTGGTCTACTCACAAAGGAGTTTTGATCGTGGCAAAGGCGCATGTACATCCCCTGCACGAAGTGGCTTGTCGAGCGGCCCGTTTCTATCCAATTGTCCGCCCGAGATACGCGTGAGAACAAGACAGGAGATCATGAAGTAATGCGACACTCTACGATGTGCTTTCTTTGGGGAATCCTCTCTGTACTGATGAGCTGCGACGCGAAGAGCGGAGCGCAGGTAGCACAGCCAGCGAAAGAGCTTGTTACGCCGAAGGCCGGACCGACAGATGTCTTTGATCTGGGCAACCGCGTGAAGCTGGAGATGGCGTGGATTCCGCCCGGGACCTTCACGATGGGGAGTCCATCAACGGAGGAAAACGCACATGAAGACGAGATACAGCATCATGTGCAGTTGACGAAGGGCTACTGGCTTGGAAAGACGGAGGTCACGCAAGCGCAGTGGGAACAGGTGATGGGGACTAATCCTTCGGCGAACAAGGGCCAGGACTTACCGGTCGAAAATGTGAGTTGGAAGGACTGCAAGGAGTTCATCCAGCGGTTGAACGCGAGGCTCTCGGGAAAGGGGGGCGGCTTTCGGTTGCCGACTGAGGCGGAGTGGGAGTACGCCTGTCGCGCAGGCGGAAGGGGGCGTTATTGCTTCGGTGACAACGATGCAGAGCTCGGAGTGTATGCCTGGTACGAAGGTAACTCGAAAGGGAAGACCAAACCCGTGGGTACGCGGCGCGCAAATGCTCTTGGCCTTTACGATATGCACGGCAACGTGCGGGAGTGGTGCGAGGACAGTTGTGAGGAGTACCGGTCTGGCAATGTGACCGACCCCCTGGCAAGAGCAACACACCTCCCTGACCGGATAACTCGAGGTGGTTCGTACGACGATGATGCCACGTATTGCCGGTCGGCGTATCGCGGCGATACGGGCTCGCTCGCCCAAAGTGGCGACCTGGGCTTCCGACTCGCGAGAACCGATATCGCCCGTGAGAAGGCCACGGAGAGGTGAGGTTCAGACTGTGCATCTCGAACAACGAATTCCATTTGCCGCGTGGCTGTTAAGAAACTCAGCCGACCCCGGTACGATCCGCAGACGACGCAGCTCCTCGGGATCAACGACTTCAAGGGCGACAACGGGGTCGAGACCGAGATGGCCGACGACGATTACACGTCCTACGATGTCTTCGGCCGCGTGACCGGCCACCAGCACCGGCACAAGACGTGGAACGGCGTTGCCTGGGTCTGGCCCGCGGAGCCGGACACGCGAAGTTGGATCTTCGACGGCGCCGCCAACGAGACGTGCAACTCGAAGGACACCGGCACGGAGTGCACCGCCCCGAGTCGGGA
>JBFZCA010000389.1:0-9029 GCA_041308205.1 Planctomycetota bacterium
ACGCTCCCCCCGCCCGGCGCCGAGTTCGCCGTGGCGGCGCTCGGCGACTCCGGCATGTACGACAGCCCCGGGCAGGCGGCCATCGCCGCGGCAATGGGCGGCGTCCGCGCCCCCCTGCTCCTCCACATGGGCGACATCGCCACACCCGCGGGCATACCGGATCTCTATCAGGATCTCTTCTTCGCGATGTACGCGGATCTGCTCGGGTCGACCTGCGTCTATCCCGCGCTCGGCAACCACGACTGTTTCCTCCCCACCATGACGCAGTACTGGCTCGACGTGTTCCATACGCCGGCCAACAATCCTTCCGCGGACGAGATGTACTACTCGTTCGACGCGGGCGATGCCCACTTCGCCGTGCTGAACAGTTGCGCGGGCCCCGCCGCATGGGCCGCGCAGCTCGCGTGGCTCGACGCCGATCTGGCCGCCGCGTCGCGCGCGTGGAGCATCGTCTACTGCCACCATCCGCCCTACGCGAGCGGCAACCACGGGGGCTCGCTCGCGATCCGCGCGGGGCTCTGTCCCGTCGTCGAGACGCACGGGGTGGATCTCGTCCTCTCGGGGCACGAGCATCTCTACGAACGCACCTACCCGCTTGCGGACGGATGGGTCCGCGACGGCTGCAGCGATCCCGTCTTCGCCGCGTCGCGCGGCACGATCTACGCCGTGACGGGCGGCGGCGGCGCGACGCTCTACGAGTGCGCGCCCGGCCCCGACGCTCCGCTGATCGCTCGCTGCGTGTCGGCGCACCACTTCCTCGTGCTGGCGATCACGCCGGACGGCCTCACGGTGCGGGCCATCGACCGGACGGGCGCGGCCTTCGACACGTTCGAGATCCGCACGGCGGGGACTCCCGCGCCCCTGTCCTTCATCCGCGGCGATGCGAACAACGACGGCGCCGCCGATCTCGGCGACGCCGTCGCGGTGCTGAGCTATCTCTTCCGGGGATCGCGCGCCGTCTGCCTGGCGGCGAGCGATGCCAACGCCTCGGGCGACATCGGCATTGCCGATGCGGTGTACTTGCTCGGGTTTCTCTTCGCGAAGGGGCCTGCGCCGCCCGCGCCGTATCCCGCGCCGGGCGGCGCGGACGGCGCCGACGGCACGGGGTGCACCTGTCCTTGAACACGCGACATCGGGACGGCGGCGCCCGCACGACGGGAGCGCACGGCACATGGCGGAAATCGACGATGATCTGCGGCAGATCCACGACAGTACGAGCGCGTACGAGCGGCTCTACAAGCGCACTCGCGATGCGCTCCTCGACCGCTTCGATGCCATGATCCCCGGCGTCCTGCGCGCCGACTGGGACGGCGAGGATCTCTTCGAGGAGGCGTTCATCAAGGCCGCCGGAGGCATCGCGTCCTTCGAGTGGCGCGGCGAGCAGGCGTGGTTCGGGTACGTCCTCGTGACCGCATCCAACATCGTCAAGAGCGCGCTGCGGCGAAAGCCGCTCATCCGCGCCCGCCTCGTCGCGGCCGGAGACTCGCGGCCCGGCCTCCGCGAGTCGCGCGTGCCCGACCCGCGATCGAGCGCGACCGGCGCGGTCGCCCGGCGCGATGCCATCGAGGAGACCCTCCGCCGGCTCGGCCCGCACGACGCCGAGCTGATCCGCCTCAAGTTCTACGACGCCCTCAAGGACGAGGAGATCGCGGCTCGTCTGGGGAAGAAGACAAACGCCGTCAGCAAGGCGCTCCAGCGCGCGCTCGAGCGCTTCGCCGCCGAGGGGCTACTTCACCTGAGTCAGTCCTCGCGGTGACGCCGGCGCGGCCGCATCCGGAATGCCGTAGCAGTGGACGACGCCCTGCGGATCGGCGACGACGAGTACGGCCCCGCGCTGCGCACCGCACCATGCCACGGCGATCTCGTCGGTCTCGCATCGCGCAACGTCCATCGTGTGAAGCACCGTGCCGTGCCGGTCGATGATCCGGACCTTCCCGTCGGCGCCGGCAGCCGCAATCTCCGGGAATCCGTCCCCATCGGTGTCGCCGGCGCACGGCGAGGCCAGCGATGGGCATCCCAGGGAGCGCGGCCAGCGCGGAGCCCAGCCGCCGCGGCCGAAGCAGAGCAGCGTCCCCGCCTCGTCGAATACGAGCGCCTCCCGTACGCCGTCATTGTCGAGATCCGCCGCGGTGAGAAGGGCGGAGATGCCGTGCGGCGTCTCCGCACTCGTGAGGTTCCTGTCGGGAGCCCCGAAACAGATGAGCGCGCCTTCCGTTCTTCCCACGACCGCCGCGCCTCGGCCATCCCCGAGCCCGACGACCTCCCACGGGTTGACCGCCTGCTTCTCCCATGCGAGGCTCCACTCGTTGCGTCCCGCGTGCGCACGCCGGAAGCAGAAGAGCCGCTGCTCATCGTCTCCCACCAGGATCTCGAGCGAGCCATCGCCGTCGAGATCCGCCGTCTCGATCTTGCGGAAGCGTTCGTCCTCGCCGCCGGACGGAGTCGTGGTCGCCACGACCCGAGTCTTGTTCCCTCGCCGATCGATCGCGTACACCGAGCGCGCCGATGTCGCCACCAGAACCTCGATCGCGCCGTCGCCATCGAGGTCGGCGGCGACCGGCCGGCCGAACACCGGGCCATCGAGCGCGATGCCGTCCTCGCCGTCGGCATCGCGCCACACCGAACGCACGCGCCGCCCCTCGCTCCGCAGACAGTACGCGCGCCGGCCCGAGGAGACGGCAAGGATCTCGGGCCGTCCGTCGGCATCGATGTCCGCCGCCAGCACCCCCGCATCGATCTTCCCCCGTGTCGAGTGTTTCCAGCGCGTCGTGCCCTCGAGGCTGAGGCAGTGAATGAAGCCGTCTCCGGAGGTCAGAAAGATCTCCTTCTCGCCATCGCCATCCGCGTCGGCCATTGCGAGGGTGTTTCCCACCGGCCGGGCGACCTTGAGCGCCCAGAGGCGCGCCGAGACCGCGAGGCTCAACGCGCACAGATCGCCGTCGGCGGAGCCCACGACGATATCGAGCAGCTCATCGCCGTCGAGATCCGCAAGCCGCGGCGGCGTGTCGAGGCTTCCCTCCAGCTTGTACGTGCAGAGGACCGCGCCTCTGCCGTCGATCTCGCCGATGCAGTAGAGCCGGCCCTGCGCGGAGCCGGCCGTAATCTCGGCCTTGCCGTCGCCGTTCAGATCCCCGGCCGCACAACCGGCGACGAGCCGGATCGCCAGTTGCGAATCAGGCTGCAAGGACCAGCGGATGTTCCCCAGATTGTCGATGCAGGCGATCATGCCGTCTCTACTCGTCACGACGACCTCCGGTCTCCCGTCGCCATCGACATCGGCCGCCGCCGGCGCGCCCACGAGCGCATCCCCGGCGACGGTGGTGGTGGATTCGAGCTCTCCCCGGATCGAGAGCCGGCACAGCGCTCCCTTTGCGGTTCCCGCGAGGATCTTCTCCTCGCCGCCGTGACGCCACACGGTAAGTCCGCTGACGACCGCACCGGCGATCCGCGTCTCGCGAATGACGCCGCCCGTCGCGCCATCGATCCAGTAGACCGTTCCGTTGTCGCATGCCGCGACGACATCGAGCCCCCGCCCGCGGGCAGCGGGAACGAACACGATCGCCTGCTGGGCGGACACCGCATCCGGCAGCTCTCGCGGAACCCAGAGTAGCTTCCCTTCACTGTCGAGGCAGGAGACGACGCCTTCCTGGTCCACGACCACGACCTCGCCGCCGCCGTCGCCATCGACATCGGCGATCAGGGGCCACGCGCACACTCTGCCCCGCATGCGATGGGACCAGCGCACGACTCCATGCCGGTCGTAGCAGTACAGAAGCCGTTCCCATGTCCCGGCGACGATCTCCTTGACGCCATCCCCGTCGAGATCGCCCACCGCGGGCCGCGCGAAGAACACTCCTTCCCCCGCGAGCTCCCCGGGCCGCGCCTCGAGCCCCGAGGCGCGCCGGCACACGACCCTTCGACTCGTTCCGACCAGGATCTCGGCAGTCCCGTCGCCGTCCACATCCTCGACGGCGGGAGAGGATGCATACTGGCACGTTCTCGGGATCCACGGCATGCGCGCGGGATCGAGCCCCGATCCGACCTGATAAGGTGCTCGTTCACTCGCCGGGTCGCCGAGCGCCAGACGCCAGAGCACGCGGATCGGCTCGACGTACCCGCAGACCGCCGCGGTCTCTCCCCGGCGAACCGTGAGAATCCCGCGCCGCCAGTGCGCCCCGTCCTTGAAGTACGTGACCTTGTAGGTCCCGACATCGAGCTGCACCGGCCGCTCGAGCGGCGCCGAGAGGACGAGATCCTCGCCGTGCCCCCTCGCGCCCGGGCCGTGCACCGTGATCTCCTGAAGCCGGACCTTCACGTCGCCCTCGGGAACGTGGATCTCGAGCGCTCCCATGTCGCGGTCGAGGTGAAACGCCTGGACGGGATTGGGGCCGCGCCCGAGGCGGATCGTGACGTTTGCGGGGATGTGCTTCGGGAGCGACACACAGACCTGATAGTCGGCCGGCGCGAGCGCGAGCGCGGCGGTGCCGTTCGCCGCGATGACCGAGGAGCACAGGACCTCCCCGCCGCGCGCGATCTCGATCATCGCCCCCGGCGGCCCGGTGAACGAGACGGTCGCCGGCCGGAAGGCCAAGACGGCGGCGGCGATCAGGAGCACGAGGCCGGCGAGCATAGCGGCCGCCGCGGGCGGACGGCGCCTGCAGAACTTGCAGAACCGCGCGATGCGGCCCGCACGGCGGGCATGGATGGGCTCGAAGCGCAGGAAGCGTTCGAGGTCGGCCGCCAGATCCTCGGCGCTCTGATAGCGATCGGCGGGAGACTTCGCGATCGCCTTGAGGATGATCGTCTCCAGGTCGCCCGAGAGATGCGGATTCCACCGGCGCGGGTGGACGGGCTCGGCCGACTCGATCTGCCGGCAGAGCGCGTGGGTGGTCTCGGCGCGATAGGGAAGCTTGCCGGTGAGGATCTCGTAGAGCACCATGCCGAGGCCGTAGACGTCGGTCCGCGCGTCGAGGTCCTTCCTGCCCGCGAGCGCTTCCGGGCTCATGTAGACGGGCGTGCCCACAAAGGCCTGCGTTTTCGTGAGCTTGAGGTCGCCCGCGTTGCGGGCGAGGCCGAAGTCGACCAGCTTCAAAACCCCATCGGGGCCGATCATCAGGTTCTGCGGCTTCAGGTCGCGGTGGATGATGCCCGCCGCGTGGACGGCCTGGAGCGCGCGCGCCGCCTGGATGACGTACCCGATGTGGGTGAGCACGAAATCGCGGCGCCGCGAGCCGCTGTCGAGGGTGCGGCCGGCGGCCGCCAGCTTTTCGCGTTCCTGCTCGGCGAGCTCGCCGAGGGTCTGCCCGTCGATGTACTCCATCGCGTAGTGCGGAATGGGCCCCTGCAGCTCGGACGTGTACACGTGCGCGATGTTGGGATGCCTGAGCCGGCTGGCCGTCAGGATCTCGCGGTGGAAGCGATCGAGCTGCTCCTTGTCCCACCCGACGAGCGGCGAGAGGACCTTGAGCGCGACCAGGCGATTGAGATTCTTCTGGCGCGCGAGCAGCACGACGCCCATGCCGCCCTGCCCGAGGGGCCTCAGGATCTGGAAGTCGCCGATCTCGTCGGGCAGCGCCGTCGAGGCCTCGGCCCGGGGCGCGGGCTCGGGTTCGGCGGGAGGGGCGGCCGGCGAATCCGGGGCGGCCGCCGACGACGATCGGGAGCCATCCGCTCCCATGATCGCGAGCAGACGCGAGAGCAGGACGAAGCGCTCCATGATCCGCGCCCCGTGGCGTTCGATCAGCCAACCGGCGTCGACATCGCGCCCCGCTGCCCGCTCCTGTTCGATCTCCCGGCGGATCAGCTCGAAGAGCTCGTCGTCGCTCGGACCCGCCGTCGCGTTCTCTGTCATGGCGTACGACCGATCAACAGCCAGGCAGCGGCTTGCCGGCGAAGAGCATTCCGAGGATGGCCATGGCGTCGCCTATACCGAGCGCGCGGTCGCAGTCGACATCGCTCGTCTGGCGGCAGAAAGGCGCGGGGCCGCCCGCGAAGAGGTAGCGTAGGATGAAGAGGGGATCGGCGATGTTAAGCCTTCCGTCCTGGTTCGAATCGCCGGGCTGCGGGCCGGGACCGACCTGGGCCCAGATGTTGTCGAGCCAGATCTCTTCTTCCGTCAGATGGATGCGCAGGCCGCCCGTGCCCCAGGGAATGCCATCGGCGGCCAGCTCGATCGCGGTTCCCCCGTCGACGTTCTTGAACTCGGCGCGGTCGCCGAAAATCGAGAAGCGGTATCTTCCCGGCTCGAGGAGCCCCGGCTGCGACGCCACCACGACATCGCCGCCGGGCGACGAATAGGAGATGCTGGTCACGTAGCGCGCCCCGCTGCCGTAGGTGTCCTCCCAGACGGTGACCGCCACCGGGACGGACTCGGGATCCGACGGGTTCCAGCGCAGATTGAACGTGGTGTGGTTGTTCATGCGCGAGGCGGGGCCGTTGTCGAAGTCGAACTCGATGAAGCCATCCTCGATCTCGATCGTCGAGGAAGGCAGCTCGACCACGGCCGCACTCGGCGCCCCGCACCATTTGGGGCTGTTGATGTGGAGCTTGCCGAGCGCATCGATCTCGGCAACCCCTCCCGGACAGACCTCCGCGACCCAGGGATCCAGCTCCGTGCCGCCGAAATCATCGCCGAACGACGGGAACGCCGCCCGAGCCTGAACGGAAAGCAAGCCCGCCACTACAAGTACGATCACGTTTCGCATACTCGCTCCTTTCTCGAAGCCCTAGACATACAGTATACGAACGTGGCTCGCGCGAAATCAAGACGTGACAGACGCCGCCCCTCCCCCCGCCTCCTCGATGATCGGCGCTACCGCCACCGGCGCGCCTGACGCGGCCGAGCGGCGTACCGCCTCCATGACGCAGAAGGTCTCGAGGCCTTCTTCGAGGTCGGGCGAGTAGGGGGTTCCTTCGAGGAGCGCGGCCGCGAAGTATTCGGCGTAGTTCGCGAATTCCCCGTAGTGCATGCCGTGGACCTCGCTGTTGAAGTAGTAGTGCCTGAGGGCGTAGAGCGGGTCCTCGGTCTCCTCCGTGCCGTCAGGCGCCGTGTGCACGTAGCGCATGTCGTGGTACTGGGCGAGGCTCGTCCCGGCCGAGCCGTAGAGGACGAGCTCGATGCAGTTCCGCGCCGTGGGAAGCTCGTGCACGCCGTAGTGGCCCATGGCGCGGCCGATCTTCCCGGACGCGGCGCGCGCGTTCACGACATAGATGTCGAAGCCCTGCAGGCCGTAGCGCGCGCCGAGCGCCGAGCGGCGCCCGAGGGCCTGCACCTCCTCGATCGGCCCCAGATACCACCTGAGAAGGTCGATCGGGTGGCTCATGCCCAGAAAGACCCAGTCGGTCGCGCCGGCCGCCCATGGGCTCTTCTCGTAGAACCAGTCCATGCGGTGAATGTAGTGCGCGTCGGCGAGCTCCAGGTCCCCCACTTCGCCGGCCTCGAAGGCCCGGCGCTGGCGCGCGAAGGGCTCGAAGAACCGCGTCGACTGCCCGACGAAGAGCTTGCGCCCGGTCCTGCGGCCGGCCTCCCGGATCAGCCGCGCGTCTGCCATGGAGTTAACGAGCGGCTTGGTGCAGATCACGTCCTTGCCGGCCTCGAAGGCCTGCGCGATCTGCGCGCCGTGAATCGGGTCCGGCGTGTAGATCGCCACCACATCGACATCGGGGCGCGCGAGCAGCTCCGCGTACTCGCGCGTGTAGAAGAGATCGGGCCGCTCGCGCCGCGCCGCCGCGATCTTCTCCGCGTTCAGGTCGCACGCCGCCACGGCGCGCGCCTTGGTCGCGCGGTCGAGGCCGAGAACGAGCGTCCGCCCCTCGTGCAGGCCCACGACGCCGATGCGCTTCTGGACGGGCGCCGGCGGCCGCGGCGGCTCGCGCCGGATGCCCGGTATGTGCTCGATGAATCCCATGCGGCACCTCGTTGATTCACATGTGTTGTTCTGATTGCCAAACGCGCCGGCTCACCTGCCGGCGCGCGAGAGATGGTAGTCAAGCCAGCGGAACGCGATCGCGCGCGCCGCGGGCGGCACTGCGTGGCCCTCGGCGTGTACGAAGCTCATGACCGGATGGTATCCGCGGGCGGCGGCGCGATCAATCGCGAGGCGCCGGCCGCGGGCAAGGGGAGTCCGCCGCGGCGCGCCGCATGATTGAAGACCGCCCGTCGGTCAGGTAGCATAACGACATGCGCCCGACGGTGTTCAGGTGGAAAGGCTATCGCTTCTTCTTCTTTTCGCGAGAAGAGAACCGGCTGCATGTCCACGTCTACTGCGCGGACGGCGAAGCCAAGCTCTGGCTCGAGCCCGATGTGGCGGTGGCGAGGAATCACGGCCTCTCGGAGCGGCAACTTGCGGAGGTGCTCGGTCTTGTCAAAGAGAGAATCGACGCGATCAGAGACGCGTGGCGTCAACACTTCCTCGGTTGAGATCGCGAACATCGACGCGCACGGAGTGTGGGTCTTCGTATGCGGGAAGGAGTACTTCCTCCCGCACGCCGATTTCCCGTGGTTCAAGCGGGCGGCGCTTGAGGACGTTCTTGCCGTCGAGCTGCTCCATGGGAATCACCTTCACTGGCCGAAGCTGGATGTGGATCTGACGATCGAATCGATCGAGGATCCGGGGAAGTTCCCGCTCGTTGCGAAGTGACGCCTCCCGCCCCGCCCCCTACACCGTGAACAACCTCCGCCTGAGCAGCCACTCCAGGCCCGCCGCGGCCACGAACACGATGAAGAGCCAGGGGCTGCGCTCGGGCGTCGTCTCGACCTCGGTCAGGACGCCCGGGAACGAGCGCAGGATGCGGCGCGGAAGCTCGCCGAGCTCGGGCAGCCTGACGAGGCCGCCCCCCGACGCGCGGCCGAGCTCGTAGAGCGCCTCCTCGCGCGGCGCGAGCGCGTCGCGCTCGAGCGGATTCGGCTCGACGAAGAACACCTCCTTGAACGCCGCGCCGCCCGCGTTCCAGACGGCCTCGTAGCGTCCCGGCACGCGGGGCGTGAACTGCGCCTCGCGCCGGTCGCCCGCCCCCGCGAGCGCGAGCGC
>JBFZCA010000390.1:0-4129 GCA_041308205.1 Planctomycetota bacterium
CGCATCGGACGGCGGCAGATCCGGTTCCTCGGGCACGGTCTCATCCTTGGAATACACGAGACAGTGCGCAAGCACCAGCAGCCCTCTGACCGCGGCGACGATCGCATCCTCCTGCACGCAGTTCCACTCGTGGCTCACGATGACGTTCGAATCGATGAACCGGAGGCTGCGGCGCTCGCCGAAGAAGCGCGCGAGCGCCCTGCGGCGCACCGGCGTCAGGAACCTGCGGACGCCCGCCTCGCTGCGCCCCCGGGTCGCCACGACGTCGTCGAACATATGAACGCCCGTCGCGATCGCACGCAGCCCGACGGCGGCCTTCGTGCCTTGCGCGACCCCCGCCGGGGAGAAATGCACGTCCGCGTGCAGCGGCGAGGGAAACGTGATGCGGAAGAACGTGCACGGCGAGCCGCGCCCGTGCGGGTGCTCGCTCACGCCCGCCGGCGCCGCCCCCGTGAGCCTGACAAGCACCTTGAATCCATCGATGGACCCGGCGATGACCGGGCTGCCGAGAAAGCCGCCCTGATCGAGCCGCAGTCTCAACCGCAGCGCCGCACGCTGCCACCGCCGGCGGCGCGCGACGTGCAGGCCTATGACCACGGCCGCCGCGGTCACGAGCACGAGGACTATGACCTCCACGGCTCTTCTCCTTGGGGCCCCCGCTCGGAGATCCGCCGATCCACCGGCCGGGACTCCGGGTCCGTCACCGTAATCATCGCACAGGGTACGCAACCCCGTGCGCCGCCACTGTAGCAGAGAACGAGCCGCCGATGCAACGCCGCGCCGGGGCGCCGCCCGCGCGCCGCCCGCGCATGCACGTTCTTGCCGCAGCCGCCGCGTGTGCTACCATCGCTATCCTCGGTAGCGAGAAGAGGAGATTCGATGTGCCGCCGCCGGATCGCTCCCGCGGAGGCTCGACGCTTCGCGTCGGGCACGCGCTGACAGCCCTTGCGATGTTCGCGGCTCTCCTGGCCGTCGCATGGATCGTCCATGACGGGAAGGCGGCCCGGAAACCCGACGATATGGCGGCGCTCGCCGGCGGGCCGGTCCTCCGCCTCGCCCTCGACGTACCCGCGGAGAGCCTGGCGGCGCTCGCCGCCGACCATCGCGCCTATGCCCGGGCAACGCTGCGCGAAGGCGAGCGGACGTACCCCGACATCGGCATCCGCCTCAAGGGCAGCGCCGGCAGCTTCAAGCCGCTCGAGGAGAAGCCGGGCCTCACCGTCAAGATCAACCAGTTCGTGCCGGCGCAGCGTTTCCACGGCCTGCGAAAGTTCGTCCTCAACAACGGGGTCCAGGATCCGAGCTACCTCTGCGAGACGATCGGCTACGAGCTCTGGCGCGCGGCCGGCGTCCCCGCCCCCCGGACGGCGCACGCGCGACTCTCCGTGAACGGACGCGAGCTCGGCCTCTACATCCTAGTCGAGGCGGCGTCGCAGGATTTCCTCGCCGCGAATTTCGAGGACCCGAGCGGCAACCTCTACGAGGGGCCCGGCGAGATCACGGACGAGCTCGACGTCGACAAAGGAGGCGCCGCGGCGGACCGCACGGACCTTCGCGCCCTCGCCGCGGCGGCCGAGGAGAGCGACCCGGCGGCGCGCCTCGCACGGATCGAGAAGCTCCTCGATCTGGATCGCTTCGCCTCCTTCCTCGCCGTCGAGATCATCACCTGGCACTGGGACGGCTACGCCATGGCCTCGAACAACTACCGCGTGTACCGCGATCCGGCGGCGAAGCGGTTCGTCTTTCTCCCGCACGGGGCCGACCAGATCTTCCAGGACCCCGGCGGTCCCCTCGAACCCGACATGCAGGCGCTCGTCGCCGATGCGGCCATGGCGATCCCCGAGTTCCGGGAGCGGTACCGAGCGCGCGTCGCCGAGCTCCTCCACGGCCCCGCGGCCGCCGGCGTCCTCGCCGGACGAATCGCCGCCCTCGCGCCGAGGGTCGGGCAGGCCCTCGCCGAGATCGATCCGGGGCTCGCGGAGGCTCACGCCGCCGCCGTCGCGAGCCTCGCCGAGCAGGTGGCACAGCGCCTCCGCAGCCTGGACGATCAGCTCGCCGGGCGCGCCCCATCGCGGCCGGCGCCTCCGGCCGAGCAGCCGGCGGCGCCTCCCGTCTTCGACGGGCACGGCGTGGCGCGAATCGAGGGCTGGAAACCGCGTCAGGAAGCGGGCGAGTCGGCGATGGACGTGATCGATGACGGTGGGAACGAGGGCGCGGCGGCCCTCCACATCGCGGCCGAGGGCGAGGAGCCGTGCATCGCGTCGTGGCGGGCGCGGGTGCTCCTGCCCGCAGGCCGGTTCGTCCTCTCCGGAACGGTCCGCACCGCGAGGGTCGCCCCCGTCGATGATCCTGACGAGGACCCCGCAAGCGGCGTCTGCCTGCGCATATCGGGCGCCCACCCGGACGGGAAACTCCTCGGCGACTCGGCGTGGCGGATGTTCGAGTTCGAATTCGAGACCGCGCCCGAGGGCGACGGCGAGGAAGACGCGCCGCCGCTCGAGGAGAAGCAGCTCGTCTGCGAGCTGCGCGCCTCAGGCGGCGAGGCGTGGTTCGATTGCGAGAGCCTCGTCCTGACGCGCCTGCCGTCCGGACAGAGCACAAGCGAAGAAGAGTAGCGGCGCAGCCATGGCGGCGCGCGTCCGTCTCTTGGTAGACTGATGGCGGTTCTACGCACAGGGGGCGATATGCACCGAGGCGAGCACGGATGCGGTTGCGATCACGGCGTGGGCCGCCGGGACTTCCTCGGCGCGCTGGGCGCGGCGGCCGGCGCGGCGGCGTTCACGCCGGCGGTCGCCGGCGATGCAGAGGCTCCGCGCAAGAAAAAGGGCGCCGTCGTTCGAGCCGCGTTCGTATACCCGCCGTCGGCGACCTTCGCCGCCGATCCCGACGGCTGGTGGAGCTGGCCCGGGAACGAGTTCGACGCGGAAGAACGCCAGCGGCGCTACACGGCCGCGCTCCGCGACATCGAGCGCACCTACGGCATGGAGATCGCCGTCGAGGACCGGCCGATCGCCGCGCGCGAGGACGCCGAGCGCATGGCGCGCGAGATCGCGGCCGCGCCCCCGGACGGGGTGCTCGTCGTCATGTTCTACAACCAGAGCCTCGGGCACGCCGACCTCATCCTGAAGGCCGCCGACGAGGCGAGGATCCCGGCGCTCTTCTACATCGGCCTGGGCGTCAAGCACGGTCCCGTCGGGAGCTACCGCCGGCCCGGCCTGGTCTTCATGCAATCGCTCGACAACTTCGAGTCGCTGGAGGAAGGCCTCCGCCTGATCCACGCCCGCACGGTGCTCCGGCAGAGCCTCCTCCTGAGCATCACCGAGGCGGAGAAGCCGCGCGAGGGCATCGAGCCTTTCCTCGGCATCCGCGTGCGGGTCATTCCCTTCGCGCGGTACGCCGAGCTCTTCGACGCGGTCACGGTTGATGCCGCGGTCCGCGGCGTGGTCGACCGGTTCGTGGCGGGCGCGAAGGAAGTGCGCGGCATGACGCGGGAGGCGCTCGACAACGCGGCGCGCGCGCACGAGGCCCTGACGCGGCTCCTTCGCGACGAGAACGCCGACGGCCTGACCATGAACTGCCTGCGCCGCGGCATGCTCAAGCCGTGCATCAGCTTCGCCGCCCTCAACGGTTCGCTCGTCCCCGCGGCCTGCGAGAACGACCTGCCGGCGGCGTACACCCAGCTCCTCGGCCAGGTGCTCACCGGCCGGCCCGGATTCCAGCACAATCCGTGCTACGAGACGGAGCGCAACCATTATTACGCCTCGCACTGCACCTGCGCCCCCGCCCTTCACGGGCCCGAAGGGCCGCCGCGCCCGTACCTGCTGCGCCGCTTCGCGCACACCAACGAGGGAAGCTGCGCCATTCAGGTCTTCTGGAATCCCGGCGAGCCGGTGACCATGGTCCGCTACTATCCCGGCGAGGAGCCGGCGCTGGACGTCTACGCCGGACGGGTCGTCGCCTCGCACCCCATGCCGCCCGCGGCGGGCTGCACGACCAACGTGGAGATCGAGCTCACCGACCGCACGGATGCCGGCATGGTCAGCGGGCACCACAACCTGCTCTTCTGCGGCGACTTCTCCCGCAGGTTCCGGCGCTTCGCCCAGCTCCACCGCATGCGGCTGGCCGACAC
>JBFZCA010000391.1:0-17099 GCA_041308205.1 Planctomycetota bacterium
CGGCTCGCGCCTGAACCTGACACGCTGGGTGCTTCGCCACCTCCTGCAACCCCCGGCCCCCTTCGGGAGAAGGGGGCGCACGGTCAGCGGACTTGTGGGTAAGCGTCAGTTCACGGAAAGGGGGGCCGGGGGGGATTCGATGGGTCGCGGCGGGCGAAGCCCGCACTACGGCCTCAGCTCCCTCAAACGCTGCCTGAGGAACATCGAGAGCTCCTCCGCGGCGGCCTCCAGGTGGGCCGACACATCGAGCTTCTCCGGCCTGCGGTACAAGCTCTCGCGCAGTCCGCAGAGGAACGCCAGGCCAAGGTCGCTGCGGAAGCCGATCTTCACCGCACCGCCCGCGATGAAGGCGCGGAACTGCTGCTTGGGCAGCGAGATCACGCCCGGCAGCGCGCCGCCGTAAAGGTTGTACTTCTTGAGCAGGTCCTTGGGGAGCAGCGAGCCCCACGGCAGCGAGTAGTACAGCTCTGGCTTGAGCGCCACGACGCGGTTGAACGCATCGGTCGACCACAACGGGATGCGGCAGGTCTTGTACGGTCCGGGGCCGCCGCCGACCGGCACCGCCGCCACATCGAGCCCCTCGAGCGCCACCACGGCCTCGGCCTCCTCGACCTGCACGATGCGGCCCTCGGACATCTGATTGGGCGCCGCCTGCCGCCACGGCAGCAGCGCCTCGACGAGTATCGACCCGCCCTTGAGCTCGGCAACGAGCGCGCGGGTCGCTTCGACCTTTCCCGCGGTCAGAAACACGGCATCGGCGCCGAGCTCCCGCCCGGCCTCGACGAGCGTATTCACGTCGTCGCCCATGAGCTGCACGAAGACGTCGGGCACGTCGAAGCCGCGCAGCGCCGCGACGAACGCCTTGAGATTCCGGCGCGCGCACGGCACGACGAAGAGGAGCGGTTCGTTCGCCGCCGAGCGCGCCTCGACGGCGGCCTCTGCCTCGCAGAAATCGGTGACGACGAGACCGGCGACCGCCGACTGTGTGCGCCGCGCCTCGGCGAACGCCCGCACAAGACCTTCTCTGTCGCTCATTCTTCTCCTTCACACGCCGCGGGCGGTCCGGAAGCGCCGGCCGCACGGGCGGCGTACGCCGTCCCCGGGACGCCGTACTCCGCGGCGCATACAGTATTCTGTCGTATTATGCGCCGCCGCGCCATTTTCCGATAATGTGGGGCGGCACGCATGTGCGCGGCGCCCGCATGAACGCCGCGCACATGCGCCGGAGAACTTCGGCGCCGTTCATGAGGCGCTCACGTTCTCTTCGCCGGCGTGCGCGCCGCCTTGGCGGCGGTCTTCCCGACCGGCTTCTTCGCGGGCTTCTTCGCGGGCTTCTTCGCGGGCTTCCTCGCGGCGGCTTTTCCCGCCTGCCGAACCGCCGCCTGGGCCGCCGCGAGCCGCGCAAGCGGCACGCGGAACGGCGAGCAGGACACGTAGTTCATGCCCGCGCGATGGCAGAAGTCGATCGAGTCCGGATCGCCGCCGTGCTCGCCGCAGATGCCGACCTTCAGGTCTTTCCTCACCTTGCGGCCGCGCGCGATGCCCAGATCGATGAGCTGGCCCACGCCCTCCTGGTCGAGCGATGCGAACGGGTCCTTGGGCAGGATGCCCTGGTCCAGGTACGCCGGCAGGAAGCCGCCGACATCGTCGCGCGAGTAGCCGAACGTCGTCTGGGTGAGATCGTTCGTGCCGAACGAGAAGAACTCGGCGACGCCCGCGATCTGGTCCGCGACCAGCGCGGCGCGCGGGATCTCGATCATCGTGCCGACCAGGTACTTGAAGCGGACGTTCCTCTCCTTCATGACATCCGCGGCGACGGCGCGGATGATCCGCTCCTGGTGCCGGAGCTCGCCGATCGTCCCGACGAGCGGCACCATGACCTCGGGCGCGACTTTCTGCTTCTGCTGAACCAGCTCGGCCGCGGCTTCGAAGATCGCGCGGGCCTGCATCTCGGTGATCTCGGGGTACGCGATGCCCAGGCGGCAGCCGCGATGGCCGAGCATGGGGTTGAGCTCGTGGAGCTGCGCGATCCTGGCCTGCAGCTTCTCGACCGGCACGTTGAGCTCGGCCGCAAGCTCGCGCGCCTGCTCCGCGTTGAGCGCGACGAACTCGTGCAGCGGCGGATCGAGGAGGCGGATCGTCACCGGCCGGCCTTCCATGGCCTTGAAGATCCCGAGGAAGTCCTCGCGCTGGTACGGCAGGACCTTCGCGAGCGCGGTCCTGCGCTCCTCGGCGGTCTCGGCCACGATCATCTGCCGCACCGCCTTGATGCGCTGCGGGTCGAAGAACATGTGCTCGGTGCGGCAGAGCCCGATGCCCTCGGCGCCGAAGATGACCGCCTGGCGCGCGTCCTCCGGCCTGTCCGCGTTCGTGCGGACGCCGAGGCGGCGCGCCTTGTCGGCGAGCTTCATGAGCCGCTTGTACCACTCGTTGCGCTCGGGATCGACCGCGAGCAACTGCTGCCGGCCGAGGTACACGATGCCCTTGGTGCCGTTGAGGGTGATGTACTCCCCTTCGCGCACGATCGTGCCGGCCACGCGCATTTCCTTGGCGCGCGCGTCGATGTCGAGCGCGCCGCAGCCCACGATGCAGCACTTGCCCCAGCCGCGGGCCACGAGCGCCGCGTGGCTGGTCATGCCGCCCTTCGCGGTGAGGATCGCCTGCGCGGCGTGCATGCCGTGGACATCCTCGGGCGACGTCTCGGCGCGCACCAGGATGACCTTCTCGCCGCGCGCGGCCCACTGCTCCGCATCGTCGGCCGTGAACACGGCCTTGCCCGTCGCCCCGCCGGGGCCCGCGGGCAGGCCCTTGGCCAGGACCTTCGCGCCCTTCTCGACGTCGGGATCGATCATGGGCAGCAGCAGCTCGTTGAGCTGCGCCGGCGCCACGCGCATGAGCGCCTCGTCGAGGCTGATCAGCCGCTCCGCGTACATCTCGACGGCCATGCGCACGGCCGCGAAGCCGTTGCGCTTGCCCGTGCGGGTCTGGAGCATCCAGAGCGTGCCCTGCTGGATCGTGAACTCGATGTCCTGCATGTCGCGGTAGTGCTTCTCGAGCTTGGTGCGGATGGCATCGAGCCGCCCGTAGGCCTCCGGGTTGGCTTCCTGGAGGCTCTGGAGGTGCTGGTTGCCCGAGGTCTTCGTCGCGATGTTGATCGGCGACGGCGTCCTGATGCCGGCGACGACGTCCTCGCCCTGCGCGTTCTTGAGCCACTCGCCGTAGAAGAGCTTCTCGCCCGTCGCCGGATTGCGCGTGAAGGCGACGCCGGTCGCGGAGTCCTCGCCCATGTTGCCGAACACCATCGCCTGCACGCTGACGGCCGTGCCCCAGTCATCGGGCAGGCCTTCGATGCGGCGGTACGCGATGGCGCGCTTGCCCATCCAGGACTGGAACACGGCGCCGATGCCGCCCCAGAGCTGATCGCCGGCGTCATCGGGAAACCCCGTGCCGAGCACGTCCTTGATCTTGGCCTTGAAGATGCCGCACAGCGCCTTGAGATCCTCGGCCGTGAGCTGCGTGTCCTCGGTCACGCCGCGCGCGCGCTTCATGTGCTCCATCTCGTGCTCGAGGATCAGGCGGATGCCGTCGCGGCCGGCGGGTTCGATGCCCGCGGCCTTCTCCATGACGACATCGGAGTACATCATGATCAGGCGGCGGTAGGCATCGTACACGAAGCGGGGGTTGCCCGTGCTGGCAATGAGCCCGGGGATCGTCGCGGGCGTGAGTCCGATGTTCAGTACCGTCTCCATCATGCCGGGCATCGAGCGCCGCGCGCCCGAGCGGCAGGATACGAGCAGCGCGTTCTCCGGATCGCCGAACTTCCGGCCCATGACGGCCTCGACGCGCGCCATCGCCTTGTCGACCTGCGCCTTGAGCTCCGCCGGGTACTTCCGGTTGTTGGCGTAGTACAGCGTACACACCTCCGTCGTGATGGTGAAACCGGCGGGCACCGGAATGCCGATCGTCGCCATCTCGGCAAGGTTCGCGCCCTTGCCGCCGAGCAGGTTCTTCATGTCGGCCGTGCCATCGGCCGTGTCGCCGCCGAACGAATACACGAGTTTTCTTGCCATGCGTGCCGCTCCTTCCGAGGGAAAAACTCTTGACGTCTGCGCGTACTCAACCCGCGCGAGGCGGCGGGGCGATCGCGAACGCCCGCGCGCGTACCGTGCGCCGGACACGTGCGCCTCGCGGCGGAATGGAATATCGTAGCAAAGCTGGGGAGGACGTCAAGCTGCGGAGGCGCGCCC
Organism: Planctomycetota bacterium; assembly: GCA_041308205.1. GTDB lineage: Bacteria > Planctomycetota > UBA8108 > UBA8890 > UBA8898 > UBA8898. The sequence continues at coordinate 4,248 of JBFZCA010000391.1, forward strand.
GGCCGCGCGGAATCAGCGCCCGGCCGGGGCGGGCGCGGCCTCCGCCGCCGTGCGGAGCAGCACGACCTCGGCCGGTCCGAGGGTGCGCTCGAAGGCGCCCTCAACCCGGCCGCCCTGGGGCCAGATTTGCACGATGCGGCCCCCGCCGAGCAGGGCGGCGACGGCTTCGATAGCGACGCGCTGCGGATGCCCCCAGTCCTTGTTGACCACGATGAGCAGGCGCTCGTCGTTCCAGGACTTGCGCAGGCAGAGCACCGGGCCGTCCAGACCCCACAGGGCCTCGATGGGGCCCTCGGAGCTCAGCACGGGAAACGCCAGCTTCAAGGCGTTCACATCCCGGATCGCGGACGAGATGTCGAAGAGCGGTTCCTCCCAGTCGTCCGGGGTGGTGTGGACGACATCGAGCTTCCGTCTGAACCCGTACTCATAACCGATCGGCATGAGGATGCCCGCCGAGAACGCCGCCGCGAAGACATAGCGCTGGACCTGCACCTGCGCGAGCCCGCCCGTTTCGTGGGCCAGGCGGGCGGTGTCGTGCGTCTCCGGAAAGCTCACCGATGGGGCCAGAGGGCGAAACTGGGCATGCTGCTGCAGGCACCAGGCATCGGAGAAGTTCCACCATTTGGAGCTGCTGGCGATGCAGTCGAAGCCGGCGCTCTGCAGCGCGGCGATGTCCTCGAGGCGGCATCCCAGCGTCTCGGCGAAGAAGAGGCAGTCGGGATTGACGCGGCGCGCGCCCGCGATCACGCGCCGCCAGAGCGCCGCGGGAACCTGATAGGCCGCGTCGCAGCGGAAGCCCTCGAAGCCGAGGCGCGCGTACTCCTCGACGAGGCGCTCCCAGTGCCGCCACAGGTTCTCGCGATCCGCCGAGCCGTGGTTGTCGATCTCGCCCAGGTCGCCCCACACGGTGACGCGCCGCGCATCGGCCGGATCGATGGCCGAGGGGCTCTTGACGCCGCCGCCCGGCTCCCTGAGATACCAGTCGGGGTGCGCGCGCACGAGCTCGCTGTCCTTGGCCGTGTGGTTGATCACCAGGTCCATCATGAGCTTGACGCCGCACTCCTTCGCCTTGCCCGCGAAGGTGCGCAGGTGGACGTCATGGTCGTCCGCGGCCGGCCATGACTCGGGAAGGAACAGCGGGTTGAGCTTCCGGTAATCCTTGACCGCGTACAGGCTTCCCGAAAAGCCCGGGTAGTGGAAAGGATTTATGTAGACCCAGTCGAAAAGAAGGGAGGCCGCGTGCTCGCACCACGCGACCCAGCGGTCCATGGGGCCGAGCAGGCGCGGAAACAGGTTGTAGATGCGCGGTGCATTCCTCATACTTGCATGATACTTCGGCTCGCGGGAGCCGCCGGCTGGAGGCGTGGGGGCCATCGCCCCCCGCCGGCCCGCGGCCCGCCCCCTTGCGTCGCGCCTCGCCCGCCTCGCGGCGCGCGACGCTCGCGCAAGGATGGCAGCACCTATGCCGGTAACGCTCCGCTCGACCAACCGCACGGCGCCGCACGCGACGTTCCGCGAGGCGCTGCTCCGGGGCCAGGCTCCCGACCTCGGGCTGTACGTGCCCGTACGAATCCCCCGCCTTCCCCCGGAGTTCTGGAGGGACATGCGCGGCGCGCCGTACGCCGACGTCGCGCGCGCCATCGTGCTGCCCTTCGTCGAGGGGTTCATCGCCGAGGGCGAGCTCGAGCCGCTGCTCGCGAGCGCCTACGACTTCCCGGTGCCGATCGAGGACGTCCGCCCCGGCCGGTGCATCCTGCATCTGGACCGCGGGCCCACGCTGTCGTTCAAGGACTTCGCCGCGCGGCTCATGGCGCGGCTCATGGCCCGCGCCCTCGCGGACGAACGCGGCGGCCTGTGCGTCCTCGCCGCCACCTCCGGCGACACGGGCGGGGCGGTCGCGAGCGCGTTCTTCGGGCTTCCCGGGATCAAGGTCGTCGTGCTCTTCCCGCTCCGGGAGATCACCGCCCGCCAGCGGATCCAGATGACGACGCTCGGCGGAAACGTCGCGGCGGTCGGCGTCGAGGGCAAGTTCGATGACTGCCAGCGCATGGTCAAGCAGGCGTTCGCGGACGACGACCTGCGCGCCATGGCGCTGACCAGCGCCAACTCGATCAACTTCGGGCGTCTCGTGCCGCAGGCCGTCTACTACGCCTACGCGTATCTGGCGCTCGCGGCGCGGCACCCCGGCGCGGAGGTGGTGTTCTCGGTGCCGTCCGGCAACTTCGGCAACCTCTGCGGCGGCGTGATCGCGCGCCGCATGGGCATGCCGGTCGAGGTCTTCGTCGTCGGCACGAACGCGAACGACGAGTTCCCGCGCTTCCTCGCCACGGGCGTCTACGAGAAGATCGAGCCCTCGCGCGTGTGCATCTCCAGCGCCATGAACGTCGGCCACCCGAGCAATCTCGCGCGCCTCGTCGACTTCTACGGGGGGTGGCTCGACCACGCCGGCGTCCTCAAGGAACCGCCCGACATGGATGCCCTCAGGCGCGACGTGCAGTCCGTGAGCGTCGATGATGACGCCACGCGGCTCGCGATGCGCGCGGTGCATCGCGAGCACGGCATCATGCTGGATCCGCACGGCGCCGTGGCCTGGCACGCGCTGGACGCGCTCAGGCCCCGGCATGCGGACGAGATCCAGGTCGCGATCGCCACCGCGCACCCGGCCAAATTCCCCGAGGAGGTCGAGGCCGCGATCGGCGGTCCGGTTCCCGTGCCCGCCGCGCTCGCGGCGCTGGAGCGGCGGCGCGAGGAGTTCGCGGTGTTGCCGCCCGCCTACGAGGATCTGAAGCAGTTCCTGCGCGAGGAGGTCGCCGATGGCGGGCGGCGCTGATCGCAAGTTCCTCGTGTTCGTCCTCGACGGCATGGCCGACCGGCCCTGCGGGGAGCTCGGCGGCCGCACGCCGCTCGAGGCCGCGCCCACGCCCGTCATGGACCGCCTCGCGCGCGAGGGCGCGGTCGGGTTGCTCAAGACGATCCCGGACGGCTGCGCGCCCGGAAGCGAGGTCGCGAACCTGGCGATCTTCTCCTACGATCCGCGCACGAGCAACCCGGGCCGCGGCGTGCTGGAAGCCGCGAGCATGGGCATCGCGCTCGGCCCGCGCACGATGGCGATGCGCGCGAATCTCGTGGCGCTGGACGGCGGCCGCATGGCCGACCACAGCGCGGGGCACATCACGTCGGAGGAGGCGCGCGAGCTCATCGACGCGCTCAACGCGCATCTCGCGACCGCCGATGTGCGCCTGCACCCCGGCGTGAGCTACCGCCATCTCCTGACGATCGAGGGCGGCTCGGCCGCGCTCGCCTGCACGCCCCCCCACGACATCCTGGGGAAGGAATTCGCGCCGCACCTCCCGCGCGCGGCAGCGCGCGAGGGGGAGGCAACCTGCGCCCTGCTCCTGCGCCTCATCGCCGCATCGCAGCCGATCCTCCGGGACCACCCCGTGAACGCGCGCCGCCGCGCGGCCGGCAAGGCGCCCGCCGCGAGCCTCTGGCCGTGGTCGCCGGGCACGGCGCCGCGCATCCCCTCGTTCACGGAGCGCTTCGGCGTGCGCGGCGCGGTCATCTCCGCCGTGGACCTGATCCGCGGCATCGGCGTTCTGGCCGGCATGCGCGTGATCGAGGTGCCGGGGGCGACCGGATTGCCCGAGACCGACTACGAGGGCAAGGCCGAGGCCGCGGTCGCCGCGCTCGCCGAGCTGGATCTCGCCTACGTGCACATCGAAGGCACCGACGAGGCGGGGCACATGGGCGACCCCGCGCTCAAGGCGCGCGCCATCGAATACTGCGACCGCCGTCTCATCGGGCACGCGCTCGCGCTGCTGGAAACGTGCGGACTGCGTGCGCGCACGCGCATCGCCGTGCTCCCGGACCACTTCACGCCCTGCGCGCTCCGGACGCACGACCCCGCGCCCGTGCCGTTCCTCATCTGGGGCGCGGGCACGGCGCCGGCGGGAACGGAGGTCTTCAGCGAAGCTGCGGCGCGGGAGGGAAGCCTGGGCCTGCGCGAGGGCGTCGATCTCATGCAGCTCCTGCTCGGCGCCGAGGATCAGCGATGAATCACCGCGCGCTCGAAATCCGCCCGAGACCCTTCGTGCCTTCGTGTCTTCGTGGCATCGTCCTTCGGCCCTTCGCGGCCGGCGCGCCCGATCCTCGCTACTTGACCTCGGAGAGCTTGACCGGCGCGCCGTTGCGCTCCTTGCTCAGATCGGCCGCGCTCATGAAGGCCATGACCTCGAGCGTCTCCTCGGGGTCGACGGGCGGCGTCCGGCTCTTGAAGAAGCGCGCGATCTCGATGACCAGCCCCTCGTAGATGTTCTCGAGCCGCTCGGGCGAGCGGCGCATCGCCTTCTCGCCCCACGCGGTCACGCCGTAGCCCTGGAACCCGCGCCGGGCGCCGCGGAACGTGCCGATGCGGCCGTCGGACCAGCGGCCGACCGCCAGCTCGTACGCATCGGTGTGCACGCGCCACACCTCGACGCACCCCCGGCCCATGAGCAGAAACAAGGGATCCACGCCGTGGATGCCGTACCAGTACAGGTCGGGGTGGTGCGGCTCGAGCGCGCACGGCGCGAATGCGTCGCACCCGACGATCGCGCCGAGCGACGCGTCGTCCTTCACGACCCGGTAGGCCGCGCAGAACCGCAGGGCCGAGGCGCTGAAGAAGGGCGTCCCGGACTCGCGCGCAAGACGCACGATCTCCTTCGCATCCGCGTAGCTCGCCGCGAGCGGCTTGTCGATGAAGACGGGCTTGCCGGACGCGAGCACGGGCCGCGCCTGCGCCAGGTGCGCGCGGCCGTCGACGCTCTCGATCAGGACCGCATCGCAGCGCGGCAGCAGCTCCTCGATCGTCGCCACGATCGCGACGCCGAAATCCTTCCCGAGCGTCGCCGTGTACCCCTCGACGCGTCCCGCGCTCGAGGGGTTGTCGGGCATGGACATCGGGCAGCCGGCGACGATCGTCACGGCCGGCACATCGGGCCTGGCCCCGAGCTCCCGGAAGAGCTTCGCGAACGCGACGGCATGCGACGTGTCCAGGCCGATCATACCGGCCTTGATGGGCGGCGCATCATCGGCCGCCGCCGAGAACGCGCACAGGACTCCGGCGGCAATGATTCCGCGCATAATTCGGCCCTCCACGGTATCCGGCGCGCGCCTCCCGCGCCGCGGCCCGGCCTCAGCACCCCACCGGCGTCGTGCAGGTGAGCAGGTCCGGCGTGGGGTCGGGGCCGCAGGTCGTGAACGGCGTCCGCGGCGGCGCGGCATGCCTGAAGAGGTACGCCAGCAGCGAGATCGCATCGGCGATGTCGATGGCGCCGTCGTCGTTGACGTCGACCGCCTTGAGGCAGCCCGGCGTCGGCCCCTTCGCGAACAGGTACGCGAGCATGTAGATCACGTCGGCGACGTCGATCGTGCCGTCGGGGTTGACGTACCCGCGCCGGAACGTGACCTCATCGACGACCGTGATCGTGCCGGCATGCAGGTCGGGCCACACGCTCTGCGTGTAACCGTCGGCGATCGGCACGATCAGCATGTTGTACACATCGACGGCGCTCTGCACGTTGACGAGCGAGAGCGGAATCTCCTGGCCCACGACGACCGTGTCCGCCAGCTTGAACTCGATCTGGATGATCTTGTGGCGGCCCGCGGGCAGCGTCTTGCCGAGCGGTTCCACGGCGTAGGGCGGAAAGTCGAAGATCGCGTCCGAGAGCATCCAGCCGCGTCCCTCGCCCGGCACGGCCGGACCGAATTCGTAGTCCGCCTGGGCCCACGCGCGGAAGGTGTCGATGCCGCCCGGCGAGAGCAGCGATTCCAGGCCGAGATTGCACCACGTGATCGGCCAGTTGCAGACGTTCTCATCCGAGTAGTCATCGGGGCCCATGGGGTCGTCGGGAGGAGGAATGTTGGGGTCATCGAGCGGCTCGACGTCGATCGAGAGCAGATCGCTCGGATACCTGAGCGACAGGGTGTAGCCGCCGATCGGATCCAGGTGCTCGGCCTCGATGACGACCAGCGCGTAGCCGCCCACCGCCGCCTTGGTGTCGGCGACGTACAGGTGAAAAGGATTCAGCACCGTGAAGACCGCGGCATCCACGCGCGGCAGCACGGTGAAGCCGCCGTTGACCGTGAAGCAGTTGATGATCGTCGGGTAGCCGAGGGTGCTGCGCGGGCGGACGCCGTAGACGCCCGGCGCCGCATCGGCCTTCACGCCGAAGTCGAGCTTCGCAAGCGTCTGCGGGTCGACGGGCGATGCCGGAATCGTCTGCTTGTCGTACGGCTGCTCGAAGTCGAGCAGCACGGCAATGATCACGTCGCCCAGGTCCGGATCGTGCTGCACCATGCTGTATTCGTAGTTCGATTCGCCCGTGATGACGCCGACCCCGTCCAGGGACGCCTTCAGGAACTCGAGCGCCGCGGTATCGTAGTTGAGGGCCGCGGAAAACGCATTGAGCGGGTCATCGTGCGTGGCGTACAGCGCCAGCGTGACTCTCGACGTGCCCGGCAGGGCCTCGCCGTCCTGCACCCACAGGCGGTTCTCGCCCGCGGCCGCGGCGGCGACGAGCAGCGCTGCTCCGCAGAAACGCATGGTACGCAACATGGCGTGCTCCTTGGACGGCGGTGACGACGTACGCCGCCGGCACCTTCTTCCTCGATGCTCCGGGCGCGTGTGCACGCATCGCTCGAGCGCTCACCCACGCACGTGCAGGTCCAATTATAACGTCCCGGCGCGGGTCGTAGAAGCTCGCGCGGCGCGGAACCGGCGTCGCTTGCGACAAGCATCCTGTCGGCATACACTTAGAACGGATGCCGCAGGGGCCGTCCGCGCCGCGGGCGCTCGCGCGGGGCCGGCGGATCGGCATGCGGCAAGGAGGTTGCGTATGCGGACGAGACTGTTCGTATTCACCGGCGCGTTCGTCACGGGCTGCCTGTGCACGGCATTGCTGTGCGGCCTCCTGGGGCCGGCGCCGGACGGCGGCGCGCGGTCGTTCCCGAACGCCGGCGCCGCCCGCGCGCTGCCCGACGGCCTGACGCCCGATGAAGCGAATTCGATCAACGTCTTCGCCCAGACGTCCAGGTCCGCGGTATTCGTGATCAACAAGACCCTGGCCCGCGTGGCCCGCGACGCCTTCACCTGGAACATCGAGGAGGTGCCCCAGGGCGCGGGCACGGGCTTCATCTGGGATACGCGCGGGCACGTCGTCACGAACTTCCATGTGGTCCAGCGCGGCCGCGCGTTCTCCGTGGTCCTCTCCGACCAGAGCACCTGGGAGGCCGATCTCGTGGGCGCGGAACCCGGCAAGGACATCGCGGTCCTCAGGATCAGGGCGCCGGAGGACAAGCTCGTGCCGATCGTGACGGGAAGCTCCAAGGATCTGCGCGTCGGCCAGAAGGTGCTGGCCATCGGCAACCCCTTCGGCCTGGACCAGACGCTGACGGTCGGCGTCGTGAGCGCGCTCGGCCGCGAGATCAAGTCGCTCGCCGACCGCACGATCCGCGACGTGATTCAGACGGACGCCGCGATCAACCCCGGCAACTCGGGCGGCCCGCTGCTCGACTCGCAGGGACGGCTCATCGGCGTCAACACGGCGATTTCGAGCCCCACGGGCGTGAACGTGGGCATCGGCTTCGCCGTGCCGGTCGACACGATCAAGGCCGTCGTGCCCATGCTCATCCAGTACGGCAAGTTCAAGCGCCCGAGCCTGGGCGCCGACGTCGTGCACGACTCGTGGGCGCAGCAGCTCGGCATCGAGGGCGTCATCCTCCGCAGCGTGCCGCCGGACAGCGCCGCGGCGAAGGCGGGGCTGCGCGGGACCACGCGCAACGCGCTCGGCAAGGTCGATCTCGGAGACATCATCGTTTCGATCAACGGCCAGCGCGTCAAGAGCCTCGATGATCTTCTGACCGTCCTGGAGAAGCTCAAGGTCGGCGACACCGCCGCGCTGCGGTACATTCGCGGCGACAAGGAGCTCGAGGCCGCCGCCGTGCTGCAGGATCTTCCGGAGGATTGACGCGTGCGGTGGGAGCTCAAGTGGCTCGCCTGGGAGGTCTGCGCGCGCTGCAACCTGCGCTGCGTCCACTGCCGCTGCGGCACGGCGCAGGACGGCGGCGAGGGCATCTTCACGCTGCCGCGCGCCCGGGCGCTGCTCGACGACATCGCGCGCGTCGCGTCGCCCGCGATCGTCCTCACGGGAGGCGAACCCCTCCTCAGGGACGACCTGCCCGAGATCCTCGCCCACGGCACGGCCAAGGGCTTCCGCATGTGCGTGGCGACGAACGGCACGCTGCTCGACGACGCCTGGTGCGCGCGCCTCGCGGCAGGCGGCGTCAAGATCGTATCCCTCTCGCTCGACGGCGCGTCGGCGGCCGTCCACGACGATTTCAGGCGGCAGCCGGGCGCGTTCGAGGGCGTGCTGCGCGGCATCGAATGCCTGAAGCGCCGCGGCATTCCGTTCCTGATCAACTCGTCGTTCACGCAGCGCAACCGCGGCGATGTCGAGGCGACGTACGCGCTCGCCAAGCGCCTCGGCGCCACGGCCTGGTACATGTTCTGCGTGGTTCCCGTCGGCCGCGGCGAGGACATCGCGGCCGAGCTCCTCACGCCCGGCCAGTACCGCGAGCTCCTCGAGTGGCACCTGGCCATGGAGCGCGCCGAGAAGGAGATGCTCGTCCGCCCGACGTGCATGCCGCAGTACTACCGCCTGCGCGCGGAGGCCGAGGCGCGCGGCGAGAAGCTCGCGCACCGGTCGCTGTCGTTCTCGACGGGCGGCGCCAAGGGATGCGTGGCGGGCCAGTCGATCGCGCTCATCACGGCCTCGGGCGATGTCAAGCCGTGCAGCTATTTCCCCGAGGCCGCCGGCAATCTCGCGAGCCAGGGCATCGAGGCCATCTGGAACGGCGCGCCGCTCCTCGCGCGCCTGCGCGACTTCGCCTCCTACAAGGGCATGTGCGGCCGGTGCGCGCATCTGCACGCGTGCGGCGGCTGCCGCGTGCGCTCCCTGTACGCGCACGGCGACGCCCTCGGCCAGGATCCGGTCTGCATCCCGGCCTTCGGTCTCCCCGACCGCGCCTGCGACCGCCCGCCCGAGGAGGGGTTCGCGTGTCCGGGGCGGGGCGGCGCGGGCAGTCCGGCGCCGTAGACCGACCCCGCGATTCCTTTTCCCGGGATCGTGTCCTCGGGCCTGTGCGGCGGATCTCGTACGTGCATCTTCGTGTCCCCGCGCGGCGAACGATCATGGCAGAAAAATAAGCAAAAATCGCTTGGCGCGGCGTCCGCTCCCCCCCTATGATTGCGGATGGAGTCGCCATCAGGCGAGATGGTCGGCCTGCAGCGCCGCCCGGGGGAATCGGCTCCCCCGTGCGCCGGATGCTTCAGGCCGGTACGAGGAAACGCATTGTCTTCGACGACCGCAGCACCGTCGTATCACGTTGATGGTTTCCTGCGCACGATGCTCCGCACGTGCAGCGGACAACGGCGCCTGCGCGCGGGCCGCCGCGAAGGGAGACGCACCATGACGACCCGTCACGGACGAACGATTGCGCTGCCGGCGGCGCTTGTCCTCGCCGGCATGCTCTCGGCGCAGACGCCGCCGGTCACGATCGATGCCTGCTCGTTCTCGAGCACGCGCAACGCGCACATCGCGTGGACCAACGGCTCGCCGGTCTACACGGGCATCCAGCTCTCGATCGACGACATCCCCGCGCCCGAGTCGCCGCTTCCCGGCACCGCGACGACCTACGATTCGGCCCAGCTCGGTCCGGGCGAGCACACGTTCACGCTGCGGCCGTTCATCGGCATCGCCTACGCGGAGCCGCGAAGCTGCGCCGCCGCCGCGGAACTGCCCCCGCCGACGAATCCGGCCTGCGCCGCCGCGCCCGATGCGTGGGCCGTGCAGCTTGCCTGGACCAATCAGTGGGCATACTCGAGCGTGACGATCGTGCGCGACGGTTTCACGGTCGCCGTGCTCGCCGGCGCGCCGCGCTCGTACACGGACGCCCTCCCCGCGCCGGGCATCTACGGGTACGAGATCTTCGGCACGCTCTCGGGCTTCGACTCCGCATCGGCCGCCTGCCAGGCGGAGAACCTGTTCGTGCCCGCCGTGACGATCACGTCGATCGCCTGCGATGCATCGCGCGCGGCCGCGCTCGCGTGGACGAACGGTGCGCCGAACTACGAGGGCATCGAGCTCGTCATCGACGGCGCGCCCGCGCCGCAGTCGCCGTTGCCGGGCGGCGCCCAGACGTACGACTCGGCGCCGCTCGCGCCGGGCCCTCACACGTTCACGCTGCGCCCCGTGATCGGCATCTACCGGGCCGAACCCGTCGCGGCGGAGGTCGAATCCCCGCTGCCCCCGCCATCGAGCCTCGCCTGCACCACCGCGCTCGATGCCTGGACGATCCGCATGGCATGGACCAACGAGTGGACCTACGACAGTCTCGTCCTGACGCGGGACGGCGCCCCGCTGGCGACGCTCGCGGGAGGCGACACATCGTACGTCGACGCGCTCCCCGGCCCCGAGGCGCACGCCTACGCGATTCATGCCGTTCTGGGCGGTCTGACATCGCTCGCGACGGCCTGCAGCGCCGAGAACTCGTACGTGCCGCCCATCGCGCTGTCCTCCTGCGCCATCGCGGCGGACAGAACCGCGCACCTGACCTGGACGAACGGGGCCGCAATCTACACGGGCATACGGCTGCTCATCGACGGCGCGCCCGCGCCGGGGTCTCCCCTGCCGGGGGCCACGACGGCCTACAACTCGGCGCCCCTCGTGCCGGGAACGCATGCGTTCGCGCTGTACCCCTCCATCGGCGAGTACGAGGGAAGCGCGAGCCAGTGCGTCGCGACGGCGACGCTGCCCGAGCCGTACGACCTCGTCTGCACGGTCCCGGAGCAGACGTGGCGCGTCGAGCTGCGCTGGTTCAACGGTTGGCCCTACGACCAGGTGCTCATCAACCGCAACGGCGCGGCGCTCGTCACGCTGGACGGCCCCGCCGCGAGCTTCGACGACAACCTGCCGGCGCTCGGAAGCTACACCTATCAGGTGATCGGCATCGTCGGCGCACAGAGCTCGGCGCCGGCGGGCTGCGACGCGGCCGTCTCGGTCGTGCCCCCCGTGACGGCGGTGAGCTGCGACATCGACACGGCCCGCGTCGCGCGCCTGACATGGACGAACGGCGACGCGCGCTACGAGGGCATCGACATTCTCGTCGACGGCGCCGCAACGGCCGACTCTCCGCTGCCGCCCGACGCCGCGAGCTACGCGTCGGCCGTCCTCGCGCCCGGCCCGCACGTCTTCGCGATCAGGCCCTATGCGGGCGCAGCGACCGCCGAGCCCGCAACCTGCGCCGGCGATGCGCCCCCGCCCCCGCCCTACGGCGCGTCGTGCGGGGAGACGGAGCCGTTCTGGCACGTCGCGATCTCGTGGAGCAACGCCTACGCGTACGACGCCGTGAGGATCGTGCGCAACGGCGCCGAGATCGCGGCGCTGCCGGGCGACGCCGTCCAGTTCGTCGATGCGGTTCCGGGTCCCGGGACGTACGCGTACCTGATCTACGGGACGCTGGGACCGCGCGACTCCGAGGCCCTCGCGTGCACGACCGAGATCGCGTTCGTGCCGCCCGTGACCATCGCGTCGTGCGCCGCCGACGATGCCCGCGTCATGCACGCGGCCTGGGAGAACGGCGCCGCGAGCTACGACGGCATCGAGGTCTTCATCGACGGCGGCGCCGCGCCCGGGTCGCCGCTTCCCGGCGGCGCGACCGCGTACGACACGGCGCCGCTCGACCCCGGCGCCCACACGCTGGCGCTGATCCCCTTCATCGCGGCGTATCGGGCCCAGGCCGCCGCCTGCGACGGCACGGCGGTCCTGCCGCCGCCCGAGTCCTTCGCGTGCACGCCGTCGGACGCGTCCTGGGAGGTCGCGCTCACGTGGACGGCCGCGTGGGAGTACGGCAGCGTCACCATCGCGCGCGACGGCCTGCCGCTGGCGACGCTCCCCGGCGCGCCGGAAAGCTACATCGATCCGGTTCCGGGAACCGGCAGCTACACGTACGAGATCTACGCCTCGCTCGGGTCGCTGTACTCGGAGGCGGCGCAGTGCGTCGCCGTGGTCTCGACCGTGCTGCCCGCCGTCATCGACGGATGCTCGTGCGACACCGATCGCATCGCGCACGTCACGTGGACCAACGCGCTCCAGGACTACGACGGCATCGAGATCGCCATCGACGGCGCGGTCACGGCCGACTCGCCGCTCCCCGGCACCGCCGCGAGCTACGACTCCCCGGCGCTCGACCCCGGCCCGCACGCGATCGCCGTGCGGCCGTTCATCGGCGCCGAACGCGCGCGCGATGCGCAGTGTCTCGTCACGGCGCCGGTCATGCCGCCCGAGGACATGGTCTGCCGGCCGCGCGGCGACGCCTGGATCGTCGATCTGACGTGGACCAACACGTGGACCTACGACAGCGTGACGATCTTCCGCAACGGCGTGCCGGTGGCGACGCTCCCCGGCGCGGCGGTCGCGCACGCCGACGAGGTGCCGGGGCTCGGCACCTATGCCTACGTCGCGGCCGGCAACCTCGGCGACCAGTCGGCGAACGCCTCCGGGTGCATCGCGCGCGTCATCTTCGTGCCCGCGCCGCAGGATCTCGCCTGCGCGGTGACGGGCATGGAGGTGCATCTTGCGTGGAGCAACCCGATCGCCTACGACGAGATCCAGGTGACGCGCGACGGCGTGCTGCTGTCGGCGCTGCCGGGCTCGTCGTAGGCGATCGAGTTGCTCCACGCAAGATGCACCTCCATGCCCGTCACCGCGCAGGCGAGATCCTGCGGCGCGGGCACGAAGATGACGCGCGCGATGC